>CAIKKJ010000144.1 GCA_903827955.1 uncultured Verrucomicrobia subdivision 3 bacterium | reverse complement strand
TTTTCAAATTCGGCGAGGCTGTCCACTTCAAAGGCGAGATGCGTAAGGTCGGATTGGCATTTCACGGGCTCGCTGTTGGGCAAAAAACAAATTTCGATGAGTTCCTCGCTACCGTTCGCCTGCAAAAAAACCAGCTCCGAACCGCGCGGAGACTTGTGGCGTTTCACTTCGGCGAGGCCGAGGACGTCGCGGTAAAACGCCACCGTGCGTTCGAGATCGTTCACGCGGTAGCGCGTGTGCAGGAGCTTGCCAACTTTCATGGCGCGGAAATTAACGGAAGATTCAACCGGAGGAAACAGAGAAAACGGAGATTGGTAAGATATTCTCCGTCCGCCCGTTTTCGCATGTGAATAGAGACGCCAGTTTTTAATTTCCCGACGACGCTATTTCAGGCATCATGCATTTCATGGGCAAACGACGAGAAGCGCGCGAACGCGCCGTTCAATTTTTATTTCAGCATGACCTGAACCCGCTGACCGACCTGGCGGCGGAGTTGGAAATTTTCTGGAATTCCCAGCGCACCGCTGCCATTGAGGATGAAAAATCCGGCATGGCCAAGTGGGGCGAAAAAACCGAGCTGCCGCCGCCGACCGTTGAGGAGGCCGAGACGCGGCTTTTCGCCGACCCGCTCATCAAGGGCGTGATCGAGCATCGTGATGCGATTGATGAAAAAATCAAGGCGCACGCGAAGAACTGGGACTTTCACCGCATCGCCGCCGTGGACCGGAACATCATGCGGTTAGCGATCTACGAGATGCTGCACCGGCAGGATATTCCGCCGGTGGTGAGCATCAACGAGGCGGTGGACATCGCCAAAAAGTTTTCCACCGAAGACAGCGGTAAATTCGTCAACGGCATCCTCGACAAAATCAAAGGCGAACTCATGCGGCCCGGACGGATCGTGAAATGAAGTTCGCCGACCTCCATCTGCACACGCAATTTTCCGACGGCACGTTCACGCCGGAGGAGCTCGTGCTCAACGCGCAGAAAAAAGGTCTCGCCTGCATCGCGCTCACCGACCACGACACCGTCGAAGGCTGCGCCCGCGCGGCGGCGGCGTGCGCGAACGTGCAGATGGAATTCATCCCCGGCGCGGAACTCACCGCCGAGCACGCCGACACCGAAGTCCACATCCTCGGCTATTTTCTCGACACGCAAAACGCCGTGCTGCTCGAGCGCATCGGCAAATTCCAGGCCGACCGCCAGAACCGCATTCACGAAATGTGCGCGGCGCTGAACAAACTTGGCGTGCCGTTGAAGGCTGAATCTGTTTTCGCGCTGGCGAATTGCAAATCGCCCGGCCGCCCGCACGTTGCGCGCACGCTCGTGAAGGAAAAACTCATCGGCAACCTCGACGAAGCTTTCGAACGCTTCCTGAAAAAAGGCCGCCCCGCGTGGGTGCCCAAAACCAAAATGTCCGCGCTCGAAGGCGTGCAACTTATTCATCAGGCCGGCGGCCTAGCGGTGATGGCGCATCCCGGCTTGAATCGCACGGACGACATTATTCCCGCGCTCGTGGACGCCGGGCTAGATGGCATCGAATGTTTTCACACGAAGCACTCGACCGTGATGAGCGAACGCTATCTGGAGATTGCGGAAAAATATAATCTGCTCGTCACCGGCGGCAGCGACTGCCACGGCTTCAGCAAAAAAGCCCCGCTCATCGGCACGGTGAAACTGCCCTACGAACACGTCGAGCGGTTGAAGGCCGCCAAAAAATCTGCCGATGAAAAACGTTCAGCGGCAAAATAATTTCTGCCTTCTGCATTCTTAATTCTGACTTTAGCCCATGGGACTTTTTGCCAAATTCAAAGCCGGCCTTGCCAAGACGCAGTCCAAGCTCGTCCACGAGATCAAGCGCATCGTCACGCGTTCGCCCAAGCTCACCGCCGAGTCGCTGGAAGAAATTGAGCACGCGCTCATCGCCGCCGATCTCGGCATGGCGATGACCACGCAAATCGTAGCGGCCGTGAAACTCGCCTACGAAACGCAAGGCACGGCGGGTTTGGATTATCTCGCCATCGCGCGCGCCGAGATTGAAAAAAGTCTTTCCACGAACAAACCCGCGTTGATCAAGGCATCCAGCGGCCCGACCGTGGTTTCCATCGTCGGTGTGAACGGCACGGGCAAAACCACGACCAGCGCCAAGCTCGCGCATCATCTCCAATCGCAGAACCAAACTGTGCTGCTCGCCGCGTGCGACACGTTTCGCGCCGCGGCCATTGAACAATTAAAACTTTGGGGCACGCGCCTGAAAGTTGAAGTCATCGCCAGTGCTTACGGTTCCGACGCCGCGTCCGTGGCGCACGACGCCGTGACCGCCGCGCTCGCGCGCAAGGCGGATTATCTTTTCATTGATACGGCGGGACGATTGCACACCAAGCACAATCTCATGCAGGAGTTGCACAAGCTGCATCGCGTCATCGGCAAACAGCTCGCCGGCGCGCCGCATGAAGTGTTGCTCGTGCTCGACGGCAGCACCGGCATGAACGCGCTGAACCAGGCGCGCGAATTCAACAAGGCCGTGCCGCTCACCGGCCTCATCGTGACCAAGCTTGATGGCACGAGCAAAGGCGGCATGGTCGTGGCGATTCAAAAAGAACTCGGCCTGCCCATCAAATTCATCGGCCTCGGCGAGCAGCCGGACGATTTGCAGCCGTTCGACGCGAAGCAGTTCGCGCAGGCGTTGTTTGAGGAATAATTTTTCGCCGGCATGAACAAGCGCGCTATCATCAAAAAAATTATCACCAAGCTTGCAGACGAGCTGGAGGTGCATCTCCGTGCCGCGCGCTATTCCCGCGACGAGGCCACGCACGAGCAGAACAAGCCGGAAAACAAATACGATACACGCGGCCTCGAAGCGTCCTACCTCGCGCGCGGCCAGTCCAAGCAGCTTGCGGAACTCGATGCCGCCATCGTGGAGTTTGAAAAGCTCGCCGTGCGAAAATTCGGCGCGGACGACGGCATTGCCATCGGCGCGCTGGTGGCCCTGGAGCAGTTCGGGGAAACGAATTTTTATTTCATCGGCCCGCGTGCCGGCGGCACGGAAGTGATCCACGACAAAAAGGAAGTTCTCGTCATCACGCCGCAATCGCCGCTCGGCGAACAGCTCAATGGCCGAAAAGCCGGCGAGCAGGCCAAATTAAAATTCGGCAACGAAACGCGCGCGACCAAAATCATCAGCGTGGAATAATTCCGCCGACGCCATGCAAAACCTCGTCGAAGACTTTTTGCAATACCTGCGGCACGAGCGCGGGCAATCGGACAACACGGCCAAAACTTACGCAGCGTTGCTTGGCAAATTCACCGCGTGGGCGGAAACGCAAGGTCTCGCCGACTGGCACGATGTGGAGCTCAAGCATCTGATGGCGTTTCTCCTGCACGAGCGGACCCGGAGCGTGTTGCCGGCGGGACGACCAGCGGTTACGAGCGGCGACGGTTCACCCAAACGCGCACCCGGCCAGGCTTCGGCCAAACGTTTGAGCGGCGAGAGCGTGTATCTGGAAATCGCCGCGCTGCGGGCGTTTTACAAATACGCGGAGAACGAAAAAATCCTGCCCGCAAACATCGCGGAGAATCTTTCACTGCCGCGCCGGTGGAAGCGTCTGCCCAAGGCGTTGAACAATGACGAAATAAATAAATTGCTGACACCAGAAGAAATTGCGTCACCGGAAAATCTCTGTGACCAGGCGATTCTGGAACTGGCCTACGCGTCCGGCCTGCGCTTGTCGGAATTAAAAAATCTGCGGCTGGAACAATTGCATCTCGACGCAGGTTTCATCAACGTCATCGGCAAAGGCAACAAGGAACGCGTGGTGCCCGTAGGCCGGACAGCGACGGCGGCGTTGAACCGTTTCTTCGAAGTCGGGCGGCCAAAACTGGTCACGCCGAAATCTCCGGCGAATGTTTTTTTGCACAGCCGGGGCAAGGCTTTTGCGTCGGTCACGCTGTGGCTGCGCATTAAAAACCGTGTCAAACGCGCGGGCATCGAACGCAACATCACGCCGCACATGCTGCGACACAGCTTCGCGACGCATCTGCTGGAGCATGGCGCGGACTTGCGCGTGATCCAGGAACTGCTCGGCCACGCGAACATCGGCACCACGGAGATTTACACGCACGTCGCGGGGAACCGGCTGCGGGAGGTGCACCGGAAGTTTCATCCGCGGGCCTGACCCAGGCGGTCAGTTGCCCGTCCATTTGTATTCGTAGCCGTCGGGCGGCTCGTAGCGGAAGGGGAAATTTTCAATACCGCCGCTGCCGTTCCAGAAGCACTTGATATAGCGCACATGGCCGTCCACAAAGCCCGCCACCGTCTGGGCGTCAAAATGCTGCGCGTTCTGGGGCCGCGGATTGTGCCAGCTTACGGCGATACCGCCGGCAATCTCCCCGACCAGCGCGGTTCGTGACGGCTCGCGCACAGTCGCGAGTTTCCGGCCCGCCAGACCCAGTTCGCCGTTGCCGCGGTCAAGGCCGTTGAAGCCGTAGCTGGAAAAATGCGCCAGCGTAGACTGGAAGAATCCCGTCTCCAACGGGCAGTCGAACAGGGCCAGGTTGGATTGCAAATTGGGCGGCAGGCTGAGAT
>CAIKKJ010000143.1 GCA_903827955.1 uncultured Verrucomicrobia subdivision 3 bacterium | reverse complement strand
TTACAATCAGGAAGAGTTTGAAGCCATCGCCAAGAACGGCATCGAGCTTTCGCCCGTGAACGAAATCCTCATCGAAGAATCCCTCCTCGGCTGGAAGGAATACGAGATGGAAGTCATGCGCGACAAGGCCGACAACTGCGTCATCATCTGCTCCATCGAAAACTTCGATCCCATGGGCGTCCACACCGGCGACAGCATCACCGTCGCGCCCATCCAGACACTGACCGACAAGGAATTTCAGATCATGCGCGACCAGAGCTTCGCCGTCATTCGCGCCGTGGGCGTAGAGACCGGCGGCTCGAACATCCAGTTCGGCGTCAGCCCGGAGAATGGCCGCATGGTCATCATCGAGATGAACCCGCGCGTCAGCCGCAGCTCCGCGCTTGCGTCCAAGGCCACCGGCTTTCCCATCGCGAAGATCGCCGCCAAACTCGCCGTCGGCTACCTGCTCGACGAACTCAAGAACGACATCACGCGCGAAACCCCCGCGAGTTTCGAGCCGAGCATTGATTACGTCGTCACCAAGATCCCGCGCTTTGCCTTCGAGAAATTCCCGCAAGCCGACCCCACGCTCACCACGCAGATGAAAAGCGTGGGCGAGGCGATGGCCATCGGGCGCACGTTCAAGGAAAGCCTGCAAAAATGCCTGCGCTCGCTGGAGATTGGCCGCAGCGGCCTGGGCGGCGACGGCAAACCCTGGCGCATCGGCACGGAAGTCTATGGCGACCGCGACATCCTCCCGCGCGACGTCATCAGCCGCAAGCTGAGCGTGCCCAACGCCGAGCGCATCTTCTTCATCCGCCACGCCCTGCGCGCCGGCTTCACCATCGAGGAGATTTTCAACCTCACGAAAATCGACCGCTGGTTTCTAGTGCAGATCAAGGAGATCGTGGATTTTGAAGAAGAACTGGCCGAGGCAAAGAATTAAAATGAATTACGAAGAATTAACATTCAAGATTCCGAAGCAAAGTCCAGACTACGAAGAGTGCTCGGCCTTTGTCATCGCCTCCATTGACAGCATCATGCGGCGGGCAATTGATGCTGGGCGCAATAAAATCATCATCAACACGAATTTGAAACTCGGCTTGCCGATGGAGAACATCAACAAGATTGCTGGCCCGTTCGTAGAGGCTTGGGCAGTCGAAGTTTTTCAGGAAGTGCTTGAGGATGAAAATAACCGTTATGCTCTCATCAACGTGGAGGCGAAGGAGCGCCTTTACATGGCGGATGTGATTTTGCAATTCAGGAAGGAGCGCAAAATTGAAAGCGGAGTAACCGCCGAGGTGGATGTCAAAGCGACTGCTGTGGATATTGAATCCAGCGGAAAATCTCCGAACATTACTTCATTTAAGAGAATCCGAACGGCATACGTCGAGGATGGTGATTATATTTTCATCATCCTTTCCTTGAAGCACAAAGTTTACTCGACGAAAAATAAAGCGACCGGCTTGATGGACGGGATCATGGAGGTCGTTGCCTACAATTCATACGATTTGAAGTTCTTGTCATCTGCTGACATCAGCTACAACCCCGCTCTTGGAAGCGGTCAGCTTCAAGTGCGAGACATCCACTATGTGACGCTGACGAAACGAACCACTTGGGAATTCTGCCAGCTTTTGGACAAGAAATTCATTCACTCCAAAAAAGGATTTTCTGGATGGCTTGAATTGGCAAAGGCAAATCACTGGATTAAATCAGATGAGTGATACGCAAATCCATACCGGCGATGCCTTGAAATCGTTGAAGTTGATCGAATCCGAGTCGGTTGATCTCATCATCGCCGACCCTCCCTACAATCTCGGAAAAAATTACGGCAATAATCACGATGTAAAAGGGTTTCGCGAATATCTTGAATTCTCCGAAGCATGGCTCAAGGAGTCAAAACGCATTCTTGCGCCGCACGGCACAATTTATGTGTTCATGGGTTTTAGGTTCATCTCATATTTGTATGACATTCTTGATCAGAAGATGGGAATGTATTTCAACAGTTGGATAACGTGGCATTACACGCAGGGAATTGGAAAAACCAAGGGGTTTTCGCCTCGTCACGACGACATCCTCATGTTTACCAAGACGGAGCAATTCAAGTTCAATCTGGACGATGTTCGAGTGCCGCAAAAATATTATCGGGAGCGAAACAATATGAACGGTGCAAACCCTGGTGACGTGTGGGCTTTTTCGCACGTTCACTACTCGAACCCTGAAAGAGAAGAACATCCAACTCAAAAACCCGAAGCGTTGGTTGCTCGAATGGTTTTGGCCTCATCGGATGAGGGCGACCTTGTTCTTGATCCTTTTTTTGGGAGTGGGACGACGTTACGCGTTTGTCAGGTGTTAAACAGGCGAAGTGTTGGGATTGAACTTAATCCAGAATTTGTGGTGAAGGCTCGGAAACGTTTGGCAAAACCGTTTGAAGGTTTTGACACTGTTGATCCGCGAGCGGACAGAATTCCAAGAGATCTTCCACGGGAAGAATTGGCCGAGGCTGGAGTTAAGCAGATGATTTTTATGGAGGGAAAAACTGAATACAAGTGTGTCCCTAAAAGCCGACCTTGAGTTTGGCTTCCGTCTTCATTTCATTTCGTCGCGCCGGTTCGCCGCTCCGTCCGGAGCAAAATCTTTGTCGCCACCCGCGCCACCCCATTCCCCAGCCCCGTCGGGGCGGCATATTCCGGTGCTTGCGCACGGCCACCAAACGGAGCTTGAAACCTTGTTTGATTTTGGATGCTACAACCATGCCGCGCCCGCTGGCGCTGGTGGTTTGAAAATAGCCCAGCCTTTCAAGGCTGGGTGGTTGGCGCACGTTTGGTAAAAGTCCCGTGAGGGACGGCAGGTCCTTGCGGACGGCCATCTTTCTTTCGTCCCTGACGGGACTTGGTTTGTTTGCGCATGGTGAACCCAGCCATAAATGGCTGGGCTATTTTCAATCCGTTGCTCGTCGTGCCGGTTCACCGCTCCGTCCGCGAATCCTAACGGGATTCAAATCCATCAGCCCAAGGTTGGCGGTCCGCGCCGGTTTTCGCTCAAAACGGCATTTTTTATCAAAAACCGGGGGTTTTCAGCTCCCAAAAGGGTTTTGGGAACTCACAATCGTCGTTTGGGAGTTCCCAATCAGGCTTTGGTAGTCACCAAACGTGCGTTGGGAGTTACCAGACGGCAAAAGGAGATTACCGGACGGTGTTTGGTGATTACCAATCCGCGAAATGGAGTCACCGGACGGGCTTTGGTAGTTACCGGGCGTGCGCCGGTGATTACCAACCGACGAAAGCAAGTCACCGCCCGGCGATTAGTGATTACCAACGGTGGCTTGGGAACTTCCAAACGTCGTCTGGTAATCACCAAAGGAGGAAAGGAAGCCGCCAACAGGCGGTTGGTAATCACCACGCGGGAAAAAGAGATTACCGACAGACGGAAGCAAGTCTCACATCGCCTAAACCAAACAGCGGACGGCAAAAGGAATTCTCCCCATCATGATAGGGAATCAACCATGAACCACGCGAAAACTAAAACCGAATTCCCGTTCGCGTATTTTGCGTATTTCGCGGTTCGCCCCGTCCCCTAAAGCGCCAGAGGGCTGGCGCACTCCACGACGCTTCGCGAATTTCGGGCGTCGTCGCGAACGCGCCAGCGTCCTGGACTGCGGTGGCCCTCCACCGCTTTTGAACCGCGAACCACACGAGCCACGCGAAAATTAAAAGCCGATTCCCGTTCGTGTATTTGGCGTCTTTCGCGGTTCACCTTCCGCCGACATTACTTCAAGCTGAAGCCGGGGGTGTGTCCGCGCCCGGCGCGGGAGCATCCGCCGGCAAGCTGGTAGCGACCGGTTCCGCCGGCGCGGCCAGCAATTCCTGTGCGGCCTTCACCATTTCCGTAACCGTCGCCCGTGGCTTGGCAGATTTTTTTGGTTGCGGCTGCTTTACCGGCTTCGGTCCGGCTGCCGGCGGAGTGACTTTTGCGGGTGCGGCTTTCGGTTTTGCCGGGCGGGCGGGCTTGTGTGCCGCCGGTTTCTTTTTCAACGCCGGCTCGGCGGGCACCTTTTTTTTTGGCAGAGGTCTTTTGCTTCCGGGCTTTTTTGCGGGCGCGCTTCTCCAGTTTTTCCAGCCGGGCCTGCGCTTTTTCCAGCGCTTCGAGCGCGGCATCCGCCTGGTTCTCGGCTTTGCGCGCGGCCTTCCGGGTGAATTTCACCAGCTTGCGCGCCTGTTTGAATTTTTGCTTCGCCGCGACGGCGGTTTGCAGGGCGGCTTGGGCCGTCTTGCCATCACGGGTGGCGTTGACTTTTGCAATCTCAAGTTCCTTGCGCGCTTTGTTCAGGAGCGGTGTCAGGTTCATGGCCGGCCTTTCGTTTTGAGTTTTCCGCAGACGGTGGTTTGAAGCTCGCGGCTGCGGGTGTGTTGGAAGCAAACACCTGCGCCAATATAAAAGCAAGCCACGAAAGTCGGAATCTCCCGCGCGTTCGCCTGCACGGAGATTTTTCGCATCACGTCACGCCCTCGTCCGCCCGAACGCGCCGTCGCCGCTCTCGCTCTGCCGTCGCACTCCATGACGCTTTGCGTAATTCGGGAGTCAGCGACAACGCGCCAGCGTCTTGGACTGCGGTGGTCCGCCACCGCTTTTCAACCGCGAACCACACGAGCCACGCGATAATTAAAACCGAATTCCCGTTCGCGTATTTGGCGTCTTTCGCGGTTTGCTCTGCCGCCGCCATGATTTTATTGGCAAAACGTCCCATTGCGCTGGCTGGTAGCTCCATGGCGACGTATCGCAGTCGAGTCGCGTCGCATCGTCCCGCAATGGCGTGGTTGGAAATGAGGTTTGAAATTGAGCTTAGCCCACGTTTGCCGCATCATCGGCGGCCAGAGGTTTGTTCCCCCGCAAAATTTTATGAATAAAAAAGTGAAGAAGGTTGGAATTCTAACGGCGGGCGGTCTGGCTCCGTGCTTGAGCGCTTCCATCGGTTATCTCATCGAAGCCTACACGCGCACTGCGCCCAAGGTGGAACTCATCTGCTACGTGAATGGTTACATGGGTGTGCTGCAAGGCAAAAGCATGAAGGTGACTTCCGCCGCGCGCAAAAATTGGCAGGCGCTCGTCGAACACGGCGGCAGCCCCATCGGCAACAGCCGCGTCAAGCTCACGAATATCAAAGATTGCGTGAAGCGCGGGCTGGTGAAAGAAGGTCAAGATCCGCAGAAAGTCGCGGCGGACCAGCTCATCAAGGACGGCGTGGATGTGTTGCACACCATCGGCGGCGACGACACGAACACGGCGGCGGCGGATCTCGCCAAATTTCTCAAGACGAATAATTACAATCTCACGGTCGTCGGTATGCCCAAGACGATTGATAACGACGTCATTCCAATTCATCAAAGTCTCGGCGCGTGGACGGCGGCGGAGGAAGGCGCACATTATTTTGCGAACGTCGTCGCGGAACACAACGCGAATCCGCGTATGCTCATCATTCACGAAGTGATGGGGCGCAATTGCGGCTGGCTCACGGCGGCGACCGCCGAGGAATACCGGAAATTCATGGGCACGATGAACTTTTTGCCTGACCTCGGTTTGAGCGAGGAACGCCGCGATGTTCATGGCATTTACATTCCCGAAATGGCGCTCGACATCAAAGGCGAGGCTGCGCGCTTGCGTAAAATCATGGACAAGCATGATTGCGTGAATCTGTTCATTTCCGAAGGCGCGGGCGTGGAAGCCATCGTCGCGGAAATGAAATCGCGCGGTGAAGAAGTTCCG
>CAIKKJ010000142.1 GCA_903827955.1 uncultured Verrucomicrobia subdivision 3 bacterium | reverse complement strand
CGTCTGCGTCCTTGATGCCGCCGGCCAGATTATGCGTGAGGCTGCGTTACCCAACACGCGCCCCGCGCTCCAACAACTGCTGAGCGATTTTCCCGGCAGCACCGTGGCGTTGGAAGCGGGCACGCATAGTCCGTGGATCAGTCGTTTCCTCACCGACCTCGGTGCCAAGGTTTTGGTGGCCAACCCGCGCAAGCTCCACGCCATCTCCCGCTCCGAACGCAAGTGCGACCGCCGCGATGCCCAGATGCTCGCCCGGTTGCGGGCTTGCGTTTCGGCCGGAGGCGGCGTATTCGTTTTCAAAGGCATGTTTGAGGTTAATGGTTTACTTAACACCCCTAGTTGTCGCCCGTCGCGGCAACTCCTTCAACATGCCTTCTTTTTTCGTTAGGCCACATTCACCCGCTTGTGAAAACTATCATCGTCTTCCTATTGAGTTATCTGTCGGCTTTTGCTGGGGACACGAACGAGATTCACGTCGGGACGAGGACTGACACCAAGATTTCGCCCGGACATTTGGTCACGTATGAGGAGTTCACTCGCAATGGCCAAACCAATCTAGTTCGCGTGACTTTAACCAAAGACGGTGTGACCAATTCTATCACCCACAACTTTTATCACCACGGAGCATTCTTGGGACGCTACAGCAAAGTCGGAGCATTTACCCTCGTGAGCTCAGCGGCAGACGCACCTTGTGCACTCGCTTTTGTTTGGGATGCGACCAATCAGATACGGAGCGCATCGGTGACGACCAATTATGTGACTTTGGATTTGTTCACTTTTACGAACGGGATTTTTTATCCCGTAGCTAGTTCAGAAATCGAGGAGTCCAACAAAAAGACCAAGGACATCCTGCACCGTTGATTTATGACCACATGGTTTAGTTTCACATTTGTAGCGCGGCAAGTGCGTGGGATTTTTATGATTTACCTTGGCAAGATTACGGCTGCGCTTCTCGCCCTGTTGGCAATCGCCCCGGCGGTGGCGCAAACGCTGCCGGCGGTGGCTGAAAAATCAACGGCCGTTTTCCGGACCAACAACCTGGACCGGCCGTTGCGTTACACGCCCGTGGGCACGGATTTTGTCATCACCAACGGCGCAGAATTTTTCAACCGTCCACTTTATGGCGGCAGTTCGCCATTCCGCGTGGATGGCGGCGACAAGCCGGAGTTTTCATTGTATCTGCCGGGACGCGGCGGGAACTTGCGTTTTGGTTTTAAAACTGTCGCCGGAATCAAGTGGCTGAACGACGCGGCACAGGTCGTGACGCGTTATCGTGCCGGCTCGCTCCTGTATGAGATTCGCGACCCTATGCTCGGCGACGGTGTGTTGAAATTGACCACGCTGGCTTTGACCGAGACGGAGGGGATGATTGTCCGCGCGGAATACACTGAACAAACTCACGTTGAACTGGTCTGGGCATTCGGCGGCGTGAACGGCATGAAAGGCCGGCGCGATGGCGACATCGGCTGCGAGGTTCAACCGGTTGGCGTTTTTTTTCAACTGCACGCCGCGCAATGTGCGGGCAATGCGGTGACCGTGGCTACGAACCAGTTTCAGGTTCAAGGCGCGCCTGGAAGCATCGGCGGGGTCGTTTCTGCGCCAGCCAAATTGACGGTTGGCGACGCAACCAACTGGGACAATCCGGCAGCAATGCTAGTCGAAAAAACGGCTGCTCCCTTGTATCCCGTGCTCGTGGGCCGCGCGGAGATTTCCCGTGCCGCGCCATTTTTTCTCGGACTGCAACGATTTGCGAACGGCAAGGGTTCGGCTGAAACGCTGCCGGTTTATCAAGAAGTCGCAGCGGCGGACTCGGCAAAAAAGTTTGCTTCCGCCAAGTTGGTGAAACTGACTCCGTCGGATTTGCCGCGTCGGTTTGCGGAAGCAGAAGAGCAGCGCCGGGCGCTGGCGGAACGCGTGGTGGTGCAGACGCCTGATCCGTTCCTCAATGCGGCGGCGGCCGCGCTCAATGTCGCCGCCGATGCCGTCTGGGACGACCGGCAGGAAGCGTATCTGCACGGTGGCGTGGCGTGGCGGGTGCGGTTGCTGGGTTGGCGCGTGAGTTACGCTGGCGATGAACTGGGCTGGCATGAGCGCACGACAAAACATTTTGCCGGCTTTGCCAAACAGCAAAACACCAAGCCGGTTGCCACCACGATTCCGCCGCCGGAGGAAACCGCGCATCTGGCGCGCAACGAATCGGCCTTACACTCGAACGGCGACCTGACGCAATCGCACTACGACATGAATCTGGTGGGGGTGGATGCGTTCTTCCGGCATCTGCGGTGGACGGGAGACACGAATTTTGCCCGCGAAATGTGGCCGGTGATTGAGCGACATCTGGCTTGGGAGAAACGTTTGTTCCGGCGTGAATTCGGCGCGGACAAACTGCCGCTCTATGAAGCCTATTGCTGCATCTGGGCCAGCGATGACCTGGCTTACAACGGCGGCGGTGCTGCGCATTCTTCGGCTTATAACTGGTATCATAACTGTATGGCGGCCCGCGTGGCCAAACTGCTCGGCAAAGATGCTGCGCCTTATGAGCGCGAGGCGGAGTTAATCGCCCAGGGCATGCGGCAAGAATTGTGGTTGCGCGATTGCGGCTGGTTTGGGGAATGGAAAGATTTGCTCGGGCTGCAACTGGTTCACCCCAACGCCGCGCTCTGGACGTTTTATCACACGGTTGATTCCGAGGTGCCGACGCCGTTGGAAGCGTGGCAGATGTCGCGTTTTGTGGATACGCAGATCGCGCATATTCCCATGCAAGGCAAAGATGTGCCGCCGGGTAATTTCACGCTGCCGACCACGAGCTGGATGCCTTACACCTGGTCGCTCAACAACGTGGTCATGGCCGAGTCCACTCACACTGCGCTGGCATATTGGCAGGCCAACCGCGCTGATCAGGCATTTGCGCTTTTCAAAGGTGCCTTGCTGGACTCAATGTATCTTGGCCTGTGTCCCGGCAATGTCGGGATGTGCACTTTTTTTGATGCGAACCGCCGCGAGTCGCAGCGCGATTTTGGCGATGGCATCGGCGCCACGGCGCGCGCGTTGGTTGAAGGACTGTTCGGGGTGCAACCCGATTTGCTTGCGGGGGAAATTAAAATCACCCCCGGCTTTCCCGCAAAATGGGACGACGCCCGCATGGCGCATCCTGATTTCAGTTTCAATTTTCATCGCGATGGGTTGCGTGAAACTTATTTTTTCGAGAGCCGGTTCGCCGCGCCGGTGAAACTGCGTTGGCAGATTTCGGCCCTGCGCGATTCCGTGGCGATGATCACGGTCAACGGCCGGCCGGCGCGCTGGCGGACATTGGAAAATACCGTTGGTGCACCGCGCATCGAGATTGAAACGGCGGCGGAAAAAAAACAGGCGGTGGTCATCGAATGGAACGGCGAAGCCATCGCCGCCGCCGCGGATGAAATAAAAGTTATTCAAAACTCTGCGGTGAGTTGGGATTTGAAAGCGAAGATATTGAAGCTGGCTGACCCGCAAGGCGCGTTGAGCGCGGCCACATTTTCAGGGAATGCGCTGCAAGGCCGCGCGACGGGACAGCCCGGGCATCGCACTGTCTTCGCGGGAGTGGAGCAGGGGAATCTGCATTGGTGGCAGCCGATCAACCTGGAAATCACCGTGCCGCAAACAAACCCCGCGTCATTGGATTGGCACAAGCCGGTCGCTGGAACTTTCGACACTGTGGATTTAAATCCAGTGTTCAACGACAAGGTCACGCAAATCTTCCGCAACGAATATTGCTCACCACGTTCGCCGTTTTGTTCGCTGGCTACACCGGAGCAGGGCATCGGCAGTTGGTGTCACCCGCAGGAAAAATTTGAGGTGGACGATTCCGGACTGCGCGCGGCCGCCGCAAAATCTGGCGGGAAAATTATTTTGCCCAACGGAATCGCCTTGGCGACACCAGAGGCGGCGGAGGCAAAAAACATCGCGTTCATTTCGCAATGGGACAATTACCCCCATGAAATATCCGTTGCCCTGACCGGCCATTCATCGCACGCATTTTTGCTGCTGGCCGGTTCGACGAGCGCCATGCAGTCGCGCTTTGACAACGGCGAAGTGGTCATGGCTTACACCGATGGTTCAACGACGCGGCTGCCGTTGCGCAACCCGACCACCTGGTGGCCGATTGATCAAGATTATTACATCGACGACTTTGCCTTCGCCCGACCAGAGGCGCTGCCGGTGCGCGTGAATTTGCAGACGGGAAAAATCCGTGTGCTGGAAATGGATGAATTCAAAGGCCGGGGTCGGGTCGTTCCCGGCGGCGCGGCCACGGTGCTGGATCTTCCGCTGGACGCCGGCAAAACATTGCGGGAATTGACCCTGCGCGCGCTGGCCAATGAAACCGTGATCGGATTGATGAGTTTGACCTTGGTGCGATAATTCCAATCCGGATTCCTGTTTAATAACACCGGAGGAATTTTTACAGCGGACAGGCAGCAGCCGTTTGTTTTGCCGCTTTCAATTTGAATTTTTCGCGCATTGGGCGAGAATCCTGACGTGAATCGTCATTTCCTTTGGCTGGTATCCGCATGCTTTGCCGTAACTGCGTCCAACTTGTTCGCTCAGGGCACGGCGTTTTTGTATCAAGGGCGGTTGAACGACAACGGCGCGGCGGCAAATTCAGTCTATGATTTCCGCTACGCACTCTACGACGCGGCGACGAACGGCAACGCTATCAGTGCGCCGCAGACGAATTACGCCACGGGCGTCACCGGCGGACTGTTCATGGCCACGTTGGACTTTGGCGCGGTGTTCACCGGCACGAACTACTGGCTCGCGCTCGGTGTGCGCACCAACGGCAGCACCAACGCCTTCACCTTGCTCTGGCCGCGCCAGCCGCTGCTGCCCGTGCCTTACGCAATTTTCGCCAACACCGCGAGTAACCTGCTTGGCGCATTGTCCGCCACGCAGCTCGTCGGCACGCTGCCATCCGCGCAGGTGTCGGGAAATTATTTTGGCGCGGTGAATTTCACCAACGGCAACAACGCCTTCCTCGGCACCTTCGCGGGAAATGGCTTGAACGTGAGCAACCTGAACGGCTCGCTCATCGCCACCGGCACGGTCGCCGACGCGCGGCTTTCTACGAACGTCGCGTTGCTGAACACCAACCAGACTTTTTCCGGCGCGAATGTTTTCAACAACGCCGCGAACAGTTTCACCGGCAGCTTTTTCGGCAACGGCCTCGTCGGCTGGATTCCGATTCCAAGCAACTCCGTGCAGGCCGTGCGCGACACCGGTTATCTGCTGCTGAACACCAACGTCACCACCGTCACGCTGCCGACGGCGGGCGCGTTGCTCGTGGGTGACATCATCCGCATCTCCAGCGCCGGCAGCGGCGGGTGGCGCGTGGCGCAAAACGCGGGCGAGGTAATCTCCGGCACGTTTCTGAATCCCAGCAACTCCTCGTGGCTGCCCGCCAGCGTTGTCAGCAAACCGTGGCGCGCCATTGCGTGTTCGGCCGATGGCGTGAAAATGGTCGCCTCCGCTATCAGCGCCGGTGGCATTTATGTTTCCACGGACTACGGCAAAACTTGGAGCCAATCCAGCGCCACCTTTTCGCCGACGTGCCTGGCGTCATCCGCCGACGGCACGAAACTTTTCGGCGGCATCGCCGGCGGCGGAATAATTTATTCCTGGAACTCTGGCAGCTCGTGGTTTCTGTCGGACGCACCCACGACCAACTGGAATGGCATCGCCTGTTCCGGCAACGGCAGCAATGTCGTCGCCGTCGTCAACAACGGGCGCATCTACACCTCCGCCAACAACGGCACCAACTGGACGCGGCAGGCCAATTCCGCCTTTGCGAACTGGTTCAGTGTCGCGTGTTCCACCGACGGGAAAAAAATTATCGCCGCCAACTACGGTTCCGGCTTGAGCGGCGCGAAACTTTCCACCTCCACCGATTCCGGTGTCACTTGGACCGCGCAGGCTAATTCCGACACGACCAACTGGACCGCCGTAGCCTCCTCCGCCGACGGCACGAAGCTCGCCGCCGCCGCCTACGGCAACGGCACCAGCGGTGGCCGCATTTACACCTCCGCTGATTCGGGCGTGAATTGGACCAAACAGACAAACGCTCCATCTGCCAATTGGTATGGCTTGGTTTCTTCCTACGACGGTGGCCGCCTTGCCGCCATCACCAATCCCACGAACAGCATTTATGTTTCCGCCAACTATGGCCTGAACTGGATCAAGCAATCCGTGGACAACCAGAGTTGGTATGCCATCGCCGCCTCGCTCGACCTGACGACCATCGCCGCTGTCACCGCCGACGCTGGCAGCACCGGCGGACAAATCTTCAATTGGACGCCCGCCGTGCAGGGAACCAGCACCACGGTTGGCACTGCCGGTTCAGTCACCGGCGGCGCCGGTTCGGCGGTGGAACTGCAATACGTTGGTCCCGACACTTTCGGCAACGCGCGTTTCATGCCCATCGGCGGCATCGGAACTTTTTGGGCGAACTGATGGCGGGCATCGTTTGGGGCGATGCGGCGGATTTGATTTTTCAATTCACGTTCCGCCGGCGAATCAGCTAGTGTCGTTTCCATCAGGCACAACATGGAAAATTCCGCGAACAACATTTCCGAATCTCCAAGCTGGAAAAAATCTTTGCTGTGGCTCGCGCTCGCCGTGGCGTGTTTTCACGCGGCTTACACCTCGCTGAAATTTCCTGCCGCCGGACTGTTCATCTTCGGCTACGCGTTCGGGCTGGTGAAACTGTGCGAGCAAGGCTCCGTGCGGCGGGCGTTTTATTTCGGGCTGGTTGCGGGTTATCTGTGCTACGCGCCGCAGGGATTTTTTCTCTGGAACATTTTTAGCGCGGCGTCGGTCATCCTCTGGCTGGTGCTGGCGTTTTGGGTGGCGTTGTTCACCGCCACGGCCTGCGGTGCCATGCGACGCTGGGGCAAAGTCAAAGCCGCGTGGCTGATTCCGATTCTGTGGACGGGCATCGAATATTTCCGCAGTGAACTCTATTTCCTGAAATTTTCATGGCTGAATGTGGGGTATGCTTTTGGGAATCAAAATTATTTCGGAATGTATGCGAGTGGATTCTTTGTCTTTTTCTTATTGGTGATTTGCCAGTATCGGCACTTATTGAAATTTTCACCAATCAGGTTTTTGCTTTATCTGTTGTTCATAGTTTTAGTTTTCAGTTTGCTTCTGCCGTCTGTTGCCAGAGCCAAACGGTGGAAGACGCCAGTCAATCTCGTCGGCATCCAGCTCGAATTCCCATCACCCAACATCCTTCCTAAAATTCTTTCGCAAGCCCTCGCCAAAAATACCAACGCCCAGATTTTCGTATTGAGCGAATACACGTTGAACGAAAACCCCGGCGGCGTGCCGGACGCGTTGAAAGATTGGTGCCGCGAGCATGGAAAATTTCTCGTCGTCGGTGGCAAGGCGTTCGTCACGAATGAAATTTATTATAACACCGCCTTCGTCGTCGGCACCAACGGCGACCTCGTTTTCCAGCAGGCCAAGAGCGTGCCGATTCAATTCTTCCGCGACGGCCTGCCCGCGCCGAAACAGGAACTTTGGAATTCGCCGTGGGGCAAGATCGGCATCTGCATCTGCTACGACTTGAGCTACACGCGCGTCACCGACGAGCTCGTGCGGCAAGGCGCGCAACTCATCATCTGCCCCACGATGGATGTGGAAGAGTGGGGGCGGCATCAGCATGAATTACATTCGCGCGTCGCGCCCGTGCGCGCGGCGGAATACGGCGTGCCGATTTTTCGGCTCGCGAGTTCCGGCATTTCGCAAGCCGTCACCGGCGGCGGCTACGTCGTCGCGCAAACCTCCATGCCGGGCAGCGGCGAAATTCTTGCTGCGCAACTGCGTCTGCCGCGACAAGGCACGTTGCCGCTCGACCGATTTTTCGCGCCGTTGTGCACTGGCCTCACGGGAGTTGTCATCGCGTGGCTGCTGTTAGGTGATTGGCGGGAACGGCGGCAAAACAGATTAAGATTGAGCGGCAATGATTGATTCACAGTCTCGACTCGCAGACGCGGACAATTTAAGCTTTCCCGATGGACACAAATCAGATTGCTGACGGCCTCATCCAGTATCTCATGCTGGTGGGACTGCTCACGTTCCACGAATTCGGCCACGCGTGGGCCGCGATGAAATGCGGCGACGACACCGCCAAAATGATGGGCCGCGTCTCGCTGAATCCCATCGTGCACATTGATCCGGTCGGCACCGTGTTGCTGCCGCTGGTGATGATTTTTGTGCCGGGCGCGGGAAAGTTTCTCATCGGCTGGGCCAAGCCCGTGCCGGTGAACATCAACAACCTCCGCCATAAAAACCGCGATGACATCATCGTGACCATGGCTGGGCCGGCGATGAATGTGATTCTGGCCGCCGGCTTGATGGGGCTTGCGAAAATCGGTGTGCTGGCCCATTCCGAACAGATGGTGGATGTCTGCATCCAAGCCGCCGCGTTGAGTCTCTTGCTCTGTTTTTTCAACCTCATCCCCATCCCGCCGCTCGACGGTTCGCATGTGCTGCGCGTTGTGACTGGCATGACGTGGGAAACGTATTTGCGGTTCGCGCAATTTGGTTTCATTGCCGTCATTCTGGTGCTGCAAATTCCATTTGTGCGGGACGCGCTGCATTTCGCCACGCTGGGCACACTGGGGTTGATGGCTTGGATTTTTCACGTTTGAAAAAGCTCGCGCCGCCGAAATGATTTTCCCACATTCCCGCGCGTGAAACCTGCCGAACCAACTGCTGCCGCCGAAAAGGAAATCGAACTGCCGCTCGCCGGCTTCACCGGCACGCCGGAGGAGATCGAGCGGCAATGGTTTGAGCAAGTCTATCGCGGACGCGGTGACTCGATGAAGCAGCTCACCTGGCGCGCGGTGCTGATGGGGTCGGTGCTCGGCGCCATTCTCTCGTTGACGAATCTCTACATCGGTTTGAAATCCGGCTGGGGCATGGGTGTGGCCATCACCGCGTGCATCCTGTCATACGCCATCTGGACGACGCTCGTGAAAATTGGTTTTGCCAAAACGCCGATGACGATTCTCGAAAACAACTGTATGCAGTCCTGCGCCAGCTCGGCGGGCTACTCGACCGGCGGCACGCTCATCTCAGCGTTCGCGGCGTTCATCATCTTGAACGGCCACGCGATGCCGTTGGTTTTCACTTTTGCGTGGGTTTTTTTCCTCGCGATTCTCGGCGTGACCATGGCCGTGCCGATGAAGCGGCAGATGATCAACATCGAGCAGCTTCGTTTTCCGAGCGGCGTGGCTGCGGCGGAGACGTTGCGCGCACTTCACTCGCATGGGCAAAAGGGAATGCGCGCGGCCAAGGCGCTTGGTATTGCGGGGCTGATTTCAGCGGTTGATAATTTTATCCACGACGGCTTTGCGGTCATCCCCAAACTCGCGGCGTTTTCCAGCGACATGCTGGCGGCCAAGTGGAGCGGAATTATTTTCGGCCCGACGTGGGTGGGCCGCACGGTGATGTTCAGTTGGGAGCCGATTTTCATTGCGTCCGGTGCGATCATGGGGATGCGCGTCTGTTTGAGCATCCTCGTCGGCAGCGTTGTGTGCTGGATGTTTTATGTGCCGGTGTTGCAGGACGCGGGGCTGATTGTGAGAGGCGGCTTTCGCGAATGCGTGCAATGGACGCTCTGGCCGGGCGTGGCCTGCATGGTGTTTTCCAGCCTGCTGGATTTGATTTTAAAATGGCGCATCTCGCTCCGTGCTTTCGCCGACCTTGCCAAAATGTTTTCACCGAAATCAAAGGCTGCGACTGAAATGGAAAAAATCGAGACGCCAATGTCGTGGTTTGCCATCGGCCAAGTGGTTTCGCTCGTTGCCCTCGCGCTGTTGGCGCACGCGTCGTTTGCCATGCCCTACTGGCAAAGCGCGCTGGCCGTCGTCATGTCGTTTGCGCTCGCGCTCGTCGCCTGCCGCGTTACCGGCGAGACGGACACCACGCCCATCGGCCCGATGGGCAAAGTCACGCAGCTTACCTTCGGCGCCCTGAACCCCGGCAACATGAACGTGAACCTAATGAGCGCAAACATCACCGCCGGCGCCGCCGGTTCAGCGGCGGATTTGCTGACGGACTTGAAGAGCGGCTACCTGCTCGGCGCAAATCCGCGCAAGCAGTTCATCGCGCAATTCACCGGAATTTTTATCGGTACGGTGGTCAGCGTCTTTGCCTTTTCGCTCATCGTCACCAAGCCAGAAGTGCTCGGCACGGAGCAGTTCCCCGCGCCCGCCGCGCAAACGTGGGCGGCGGTGGCGCAGGCCTTGAGCAAGGGCTTTGAGGCACTGGCACCGCTGAAAATCTGGAGCATCTGCGTGGGCGGCGCGATGGGGCTGTGGCTGACAATTCTCCCCGTGCTGTTTCCCAAGCAGGCAAATTTTTTCCCGTCGGCCTCCGGCTTCGGTCTTGCGTGGATTTTCCAATGGTATTACGGCGTGCTGTTTTTTCTCGGCGCGCTCATTGCGTGGGGCTGGCAGAAAAAATCGGCGGCCAACGCGGAGGAATTTCTTTTCCCCGTGGCTTCCGGCGTGATGGCTGGCGGCGCGTTGATGGGCGTGGCCATCATCTTCTGGCAGAACGGCGAGGAGATTTTGCGGAAGCTGTTCGGCAACTGAACGGCGGCAACTGTTAGTTGCCGCAAGGCATTTGTGTTAGCAGCTTCGACTTCGATGAAGTTAAAATTTTTCCTTTGCGCGCTCGCCGCAATTTTTCTTTCACGCCTCCTGTTTGCCGCCGAGCAAAAAGATTTCTCCGAATACGACCGCGCGCTGTCGCTGCGGCAACGGATGTCCGACAAGGTTTATTGCGCCGAAGTGAAACCGCAATGGCTCGCGGACGGCCGCTTACCAGTTGCCGTCCGGCGAAGGCCAACGCTGCGAAATATAACGAGATGGATTTATCGCGTATCGGGATTTACGGCGGTTCGGCGGGCGGACAGAACGCACTCTGGGAGTTACTCCGACCATGGTTCGGCGGAAACGCCTTATGGCAAGCGTCGCCGCGCGGATTTTTTTGTGAAGAATTTGCTGGAGACGAAATCGCCGTGATTAAATCCGGCCCAATTGTTTTGGTGTGAGCAACCACGCGAGCGTGGCGCAGCGGGCGTAACCGAGGTTGCTGACTTCCAATTTGGCCAGCCCGCCTTTCCGCAAATCCACCGCCGCCAGCGTGCTGCCGGAAATGAGCAGCGAAATGAACCGGCTCAAATACGGTTCATGGCCGACCAGTAAAACATTTTTCGCGCGGACGCCGAGGTCGCTGATTTGTTCGATAAGCAGTTTTGGACTGCCGGAGGGTGCGAGGTGGTCGGTGAGAATTAACTTGCGCCGCAGTTCAAACGCCTCGGTGACAATCAGCGCTGTTTGCCGTGCACGCAGCAGCGGGCTGGAGATGACGGCGTCGAAATTTAAATCCATTTCTTTCATGGCTTCGGTGGAACGCCAAAGTTTTTGCTCGCCCTTGCGGGAAAGCGGCCGGTCGGCGTCCTTCAAGTTTTTTGGCAGGCCGTCTTGGCCGGGGTCGGACGCGATGCCGTGGCGCAGGATGAACAGGTTCATTTGTTTTTTTGGAAGGGCGAAGACGCCAGCACGACACGGGGAATTTTCTCTGCCGCCTTGGCCGCCGTTTTGGGGGCAGCGAATGCCACAAATTCTGACTGGCTGCGATGTGGTTTTTCGCCGTTGGAAATTTTTTGGCGGCGATATATGCCGTCCGCGCCGAGGAAGCGCGCTTTGGTATTATCCGCGAGCGCCACGCCGAGGATTTCGCGGCTGACACGGTCGCAGAGGTTGCCGTCTTCGATGGGGAAGACGACTTCGATGCGGCGAAAGAGATTGCGCGGCATCCAGTCGGCGCTGCCCACGAAAATTTCCGGCTGACAGGCGTTCTCGAAATAATAAATCCGCGAGTGCTCGAGGAAACGGTCAATGATGCTGCGCACGGTGATATTCTCGCTCAAGCCGGGCACGCCGGGGCGGAGGCAGCAGATGCCGCGGATGATGAGGTCAATTTTCACGCCGGCTTGCGACGCGACGTAGAGCGCCTCGATGAGCTGCGGCTCCACGAGTGAATTGAACTTGGCGATGATGCGCGCGGGGAGGCCGCGCTTGGCGTTTTCGGCTTCGCGGGCGATGAGTTGAAGCATCCGCGCGTGCAAATCGAACGGCGCGATGACGAGTTTTTTCATGCCTTGAAACTGGCAGATGCCGGTGAGCAGATTGAAAAGATTGGTGGCGTCCTCGCCAAATTCCGCACGGCACGTTAGCAGGCTCAAGTCGGTGTAAAGCTTCGCCGTGTTCGGATTGTAATTACCCGTGCCGAGGTGAACGTAGCGGCGGATTTCATTGCCTTCACGGCGGACGACGAGCGCGCACTTCGCGTGGATCTTGAAGCCGACGAGGCCGTAGACGACGTGGACACCGTTTTCCTCCAGCTTGCGCGCCCATTCGATGTTGTTGGCTTCGTCAAAGCGCGCCCGCAGTTCGACGACGGCGGTGACCTGCTTGCCGTTGTTGACCGCGTTCATGAGCGCGCCGACGATGCGCGCATCGCCGCCGGTGCGATACAACGTTATTTTAATCGCGAGCGTGTCCGGGTCGGTCGCGGCGTGTTCCAGAAATTCCACGACGCTGGAATAATTTTCATACGGATGATGCAGCAGGATGTCGCGTTCGCGGATGGCGGCGAACAAATCGTTTTTTCCGCGCAACGCCCGAGCTACGGGCGCGGTGAACGGCGGGTCGCGCAGTTCGGCTGAATGGTTGCCGGAATACAGCATCATCAGCCGCGTCGGGTTCATCGGGCCTTCGATGAGATACAAATCCTGACCGGTGAGGTTGAGCGTGGTAAGGAGCGCGCTGCGAATTTCCTCCGGGCAGTCTTGGGCGATCTCCAGCCGCACGGCGTGGCCACGACGGCGCTTGTGCAATTCCTCTTCGACGGCCTTGAGCAGATTCGGCGTGTCGCCTTCATCAACGTAAAGCTCGCTGTTGCGCGTGAGCCGGAACGCCCAGCAACCGAGGATTTTCGTGCCGGGAAAGAGGTCGTTCAAAAAATTTCCGATAAGCTGGCCGAGGAAAACGTAGTCGCGCCGGCCGTCGTCGCGCGGCAACTGGATGAGGCGCGGCAAAATCGCCGGGCATTGCACCACGGCAAGGTGTTTGTGCGTCACGCCATTTTTCTGAAGCTCGAGCCGCACAATCAAGTTCAGCGATTTGTTGAGGAGTTGCGGAAACGGATGCGCCGGGTCAATCGCAAGCGGGGTGAGCACGGGGCGGACTTGGTCGTGGTAAAATTTATCGAGCCAAGCCAGGTCGTCTCTTTTTAGTTCGCTGAAATCGAGCAGGCGGATTTTATTTTTTGCCAGTGCGGGCTGGAGTTGTTCGTGCCAGCAGGCGTATTTGTCCGCGACCATCTTGCGGACCCGCACGGTAATAGCGTCGAAAATCTCCGCATGCGTCAACCCGTCCACGCTGCGCGCAGCGGCACCACTTTCAATCTGTTGCTTCAAGCCGGCGACGCGCACCTCGAAAAACTCGTCAAGGTTGGAGCTGGCGATGGTGAAAAATTTCAGGCGCTCAAGCAGCGGGTTCGTTGAATCAAGGGCTTCATCGAGCACGCGCTGGTTGAACTCCAGCCAGCTCAATTCGCGGTTGATAAATTTTGCCGTCGTCGGTTTGTTTTTCATTGCAGGCGGTTACTTCGGAACGGATTATCGTAAAGTGGGGCCGTCAACGCCAGAAGTTACATTTTGGATACATTTCAAAGCCCGTCGGATGCGCACTGCGACCTTGCCAAGTTCGCCGCGCTTTTGTCTAATCTGCGCGTGCTTAATCAGCAGACTCTCAATCGTTCCGCCAGTTTTTCCGGCACCGGCCTGCACAGCGGCAACCGGGTGAACATGACCATTCTGCCTGCGCCGGCGAACAGCGGCCTGTGTTTCCGTCGCGTGGATCTCGACGGCAAACCGGAAGTTGAGGCGCGTGTGGAAAATGTCTCCATCACGAACCGATCGACCACGCTGGCCAAAGGCAATGTCAAAATCCACACGGTTGAACACGTCCTTGCCGCACTTGCCGGCCTCGGCGTGGATAACGCGGTGATCGAATTGGATGCGAACGAGCCGCCAATCGCCGACGGCAGCGCGCGGGATTTCACACAGGTAATCAAGGCTGCCGGTTTGAAGGAGTTGCCGGAGAAAAAAGAATTCATCACGCTCACGGAACCCATCGAGTTGCGCGACGGCGACACGTTGATGACCGTTTTTCCTGATGAGCATTTCAAAATCACCTGCACGAGCACGGACAAGAAAAACCGGTTCACGCAATTTTATTCCACCGAAGTCGCGCCGAAGACCTGGGAAAAGGAATTGAGCCACGCGCGGACATTCGTTTTTTTTGAGGAGTTGGAATATTTGTTCAAGAACGGATTGATCAAAGGCGGCAGTCTGGAAAGCGCGATCGTCATCCGCGATGACGCGGTGTTGACGACCGAGCCGCTGCGCTATCCGGAAGAATTTGTCCGGCACAAGATGCTGGACATCATTGGCGACCTGGCGTTGCTCGGCAAACCGCTCAAGGCGCATGTCGTCGCGGTGCGTCCGAGCCACGCGGCAAATTGTGAACTGGCAAAAAAAATTCTGGAGCAGTTGAGCCGGCCGCTACGGGCAGCGCAGGCCTTCGCGCCGCCGCCCGCGAAGGCTGCGCCCGAGCCCGCTGCCACCGCACCGGCGATGGACATCAATGAGGTAATGAAATTTTTGCCGCACCGTTATCCATTCCTGCTGGTGGACCGGGTGCTGACGATGGATGAGAAGAAAATCGTCGCGTTGAAAAACGTGTCCATCAACGAGCCGTATTTTCAAGGACATTTTCCCGGCCATCCGATCATGCCGGGCGTTTTGCAGTTGGAGGCCATGGCGCAGGTCGGTGGCTTGCTGATGATGAAGCAGATGACGGGGGCAAAACAGATCGCGTATTTCATGGCCGCCGATGATGTGAAGTGGCGCAAGCC
Organism: uncultured Verrucomicrobia subdivision 3 bacterium; assembly: GCA_903827955.1. GTDB lineage: Bacteria > Verrucomicrobiota > Verrucomicrobiia > Limisphaerales > UBA11358 > UBA11358. The sequence continues at coordinate 6,665 of CAIKKJ010000142.1, read as the reverse complement.
GGTGCTGCCGGGCGACACGCTGGTGATCGAGGTGGACATGATGAAGTCGCGCGGAAAAATCTGCAAAGCCAAGGGCGTGTGCAAGGTGGCGGGCGAAACGGTGAGCGAGGCGGAAGTGACCTTCATGCTGCGCGATGCCTGAGCCGGAGCTTGCTAGATAAATTGCAGGCAGGCGCTTTCGCTTCTTGCCAATTTTTCTTTTACTCGGCAAATTTGACAAAATTAAACTTAATTTAGAAACAAGGTTGATATGAGCGCAGAAGCAAAACTGGAACTGGACGGAAAAAATTACACGTTGCCCACTCTGACCGGCAGCGAAGGCGAGAAGGCGGTGGACGTTTCCGCCCTGCGCGCGAACACCGGCTACATTACGATTGACGACGGCTACGGCAACACCGGCTCGTGCCTCAGTAAAATCACCTTCATCGACGGCGATCAGGGGATTTTGCGTTATCGCGGCATTCCCATCGAGGAGCTGGCGAAAGAATCTAATTTCATCGAGACCGCCTACCTCATCATCTACGGCGAACTGCCGAACGCGACGCAGTTGAAAAAATTTTCCGACCTGCTCGGCGGCCATCAGTTTCTGCACGAAGACATGAAGTATCACTTCGAGGGCTTCCCGACCGGCGCGCATCCGATGGCGATTTTGTCCTCGATGATTAACGCCGCGAGCTGTTTTGACGAAGGCTTGATGAACTGGCAATGGGGCAAGACGAAGCAGTTTGAAGTGTATGTGGCGAAGCTGATTTCGCAGGTGCGAACCATCGCGGCGTATTCCTATCGCAAATCGCACGGGCTGCCGCTGATTTATCCCAAGCAGACTTACAAATACACCGAGAACTTCCTGCACATGCTGTTTTCGATGCCGTATGAAGATTTCGAGATCAAGCCGGAAGTCGTGAAGGCGCTGGACTTGATTTTTCTGCTGCATGCCGACCACGAGCAAAATTGTTCCACCTCGACCGTGCGCATGGTTGCCTCGTCGCAGGCAAATCTTTTCGCCAGTTGCGCCGCCGGTGTTTGCGCGCTCTGGGGGCCGTTGCATGGCGGCGCGAATCAGGCCGTGTTGGAGATGCTGGCGGACATTCATGCCTCCGGTGATGACGGCTCCAAATTCATCACGGCGGCAAAGGACAAGAACAGTGGTAAAAAATTGATGGGCTTCGGCCATCGTGTCTATAAGAACCACGATCCACGCGCCAAAATCATTAAGAAAGCCTGCGATGAGGTGCTCGCGAAAATGCACATCAGCGATCCGCTGCTGGACATCGCAAAAAAGCTGGAAGAGGTGGCGTTGAAAGATTCTTATTTCGTAGAACGCAAACTGTATCCGAACGTGGATTTTTACAGCGGCATCATCATGCGCGCCATCGGCATTCCCATGGAAATGTTCACGGTCATTTTCGCCATCGGCCGCATGCCGGGCTGGATCGCCAATTACAAGGAGATCATGGACGAGCCGAAAAGCCGCATCTACCGTCCGCGCCAGATTTATACCGGCAAGACCACGAACCGCTACGTTCCGCTGGATGAACGGAAGTGACTGCGCCGAATGGCCGATTGCATTTTAACCCACGGCAAGTTACAAACGTCAAAGGACTGACACTTGTGCCTTTGACGTTCTGTATTTTTATTGATGAGCAAAATTCTGGTCATTGACGACGAAGCCTGGTTGCGCGAGATGATTCGCCTCGCCCTGGCGCAGCATGGTTTCGATGTGGTTGAGGCTGGCGACACGGCGGAAGGCCTTGCCGCCGCGCGCGGAGAAATGCCCGACTTGATTCTCTGCGATGTAAACATGGACAAGGCTGGAGCCGGCTACACGCTGCTTTCCAAATTGCGCGAAGACCCCGCCACGGCCGCCATCCCATTCATCCTGATGACCGGTCTTGCCGACGCCGCTGGGATGCGGCAGGGCATGGCTTTGGGCGCGGACGATTATCTGCCCAAGCCTTTCAAGATTGATGAGCTTTACGCCGCCGTGGACGCGCGGTTGCGCAAGGTGAAAACCGTTCGCGAAGAAGCCGAGCGAAAACTCTCGCACTTGCGCAACCAGATTTCTTTCATGCTGCCGCACGAGATGCGCACGCCGCTCAACGGCATCATTTCCAACGCCGAGCTGCTCGCGACCAATGAGGAGATGCCGTTGCCGGTTTCAGAAATTGCCATCATGGGGCGGGAGATTTCCCAGTCCGGCCAGCGTCTGGAGCGGCTCATCGAAAATTTTCTGGCCTACGCCCAGATTGAACTGCTCGCCGTGGATGCTCAAGCGGTGAATTCGCTGCGCGATGCGGTGCTCGAAAAATCCGGTGAAGTGACCCGGACGACTACCATGGCCATCGCAGACCGGACCGGACGTTTGGCTGACCTAGTTGTGGAGGTCGCGGATTTGCCGCTGGCCATCGCTGAGGAATATTTCAAAAAAATCGTCACCGAGTTGGTGCAGAACGCCTTTAAATTTTCCGACGCCGGTTCGCCCATTCACGTCAGCCTCACGGTGCACGGCGGCGAAGCTGAACTTTCCGTGCGCGACGCCGGGCGGGGATTTTCTACCGAGCAGATCAACCGCATCGGCGCGTATGTCCAGTTCGAGCGCAAGATGCAGGATGTTGAAGGCCTCGGCCTCGGCCTCGCGATTGCGAAGAAACTTCTGGAACTTCACGGCGGATCACTTGCCGTGGAAAGCGGGCAGGAGAATGGTTCAAAAGTTTCCGTCAAACTGCCGCTCGCAAAATGACGGTCAGCTTTTTGGGTTGACAGTGCTGGTGACTTCGCCTTCGGCCAGCCGCGTTTTTAATTTCTGACCGGCTTTCACCTTCGCCGCATCGCGCAAAACTTTTCCGCTCGTAGCATCCGTGGTGATGGAGTAGCCGCGCGCCAGAACCTGCTCCGGGCCCAATGAATTTAAGCGTTTTTCCAACTGCCGCAAATTTTCCCGCCGTTGCTTCAAGGCCAGCGACGGCTTCGCACGCAAAAATCTGCCCGCGAGATTGTGCAGCAACAAGCCGCGTGAACGCGCTGCCGTTTTTAGTCCGCGCAAGAGTCCCGATTGCAAATCGTCCAGTCGCTGCAGCGCGTCATCCAGTTTGCGGCGTGGATGCAATCGCTCAAAACGGCTGGCCAGCGAATCAAAGTTTTCAATCTCGCGGTCTATCTTTCGGCGCGCGAGTTGTTGCAAGCGGAACGGCGCGTCAGTCACAAACTCGCGGCTCGCAAAAACTCCTTCCGTGATGATCTCCGCCGCCGCGCTGGGCGTGGCTGCTCGAAAATCCGCCACGAAATCCGCGATGGTGAAATCAATCTCGTGGCCGACTGCGGAGACGACGGGAAGTTGCGATTCAAAAATCGCGCGTGCGACCGGTTCCTCGTTGAACGCCCACAGATCTTCCAGCGAGCCGCCGCCGCGCGTGATCAATATTAGGTCGAGCGAACCAAGTTCGTTCAGAGTCCGGATCGCCTCCGCGATTTCCTTCGCCGCGCCGTCGCCTTGGACACGGGCGGGGGCGAGGATGATTTCCAATGCGGGGTTGCGCCGTTGGATGACGTGCAGCACATCGCGGATGGCCGCGCCGGTGGGCGAGGTCACGAGGCCAATGCGTTGCGGAAAACGGGGCAGGGGACGTTTGCGTTCTTGCGCGAAGAGACCTTCCGCCGCGAGCTTTTGTTTCAGCTTCTCGAACTGGATTTGCAGCGCGCCGATGCCTTGCGCCTCGATCTCGCGGACGATGAGCTGATACTGCCCGCGCGCTTCATAGACCGTCACGTCGCCGTGGAGGAGGACTTTTTTGCCGTCGCCCAGCAGCTCGCGTTGCGCGGCGGAACTGCGGAAGAGCACGCAGCTCACCTGTGCCGCGACATCCTTGAGCGTGAAATAGACGTGGCCGGAACTTTGCGCGCGGAGGTTGGTGATCTCGCCGCTGACCCAGACGGCACCGACGGATTTTTCCAGCAACCGCTTGATGTCCGAGGTGAGTTCCCAGACGGAAAGCACTTTGCGAGTTTCCGCAGGCGGAAACAATTCGCCGAAGTCCCACTGTGATTTAGCCGGTTTGCTCACGCGGAAATTAAACCACGGATGAACACAGATGGACACGGATAAAATCGGACACCGGCGTATGAAGAGCATTTTGCCAGTTCAATCCGCGTTTAGACTTTTCAAGCTTTGAACGTCCAAAGCATTGAGTTCGTTGTTTCGGATTTGGTATAGAGTCCCATTGCTCCCAAACGAAAATTCAGAACCGAAGCCAATTGTTCCACATTCCCAATGTGCTATTGGTTTCCAGTTGGCAGTATCGTAAATGATAATTGAAGCGGGGTAGGTGTCCACATACGCCGCTAAGCGTTTTCCGTCAGGCGACCACAGAACGGAATAAGAATCACCAGAATTTCGCAGTTGAACTTCTTTACGCTCACCTGTTCGCCATTTGAATAGCACAAGTTTTTCTGTTCCAAATCGGCTTAATGCAATCCACTCCCCATCGGGAGAAAGGTCTGCATTCGCCCCTTCCTTTTCTTCAAACTTGAGTGCTGGCGCGTTTTTACCCACTTCCCAAACAGCTATGGATTGTGGCCGCTGATTACCGCGAAGACCGAATCCAGCTATCAAAATCTTGCCGTCCCTTGAGGTTTTAAGGAATCGAACGACTCCATCCATATTTGCCTCGTTTGCCATGAGAACAGAATGATTTTGCCCAGAAAGCAAATCCCACCGCTCAATCGTGTGTGCCCCAGCCGCGAACAACGTTCGTCCATTATCACCAATGGCAAGGTGTTTTCCAGAATATGCTTCGTGTTCTAAAGCTCCTGCTTTCCAAAGGACTTTCCTGTTTTTCCAGTCAACTGCGCACAGCTCATATTCTGTCGCAACCGCGATAGTTTTTCCGTCTGGTGAAACCGCGATGGGGTGTTCATATTCAAACAACGACAGCTTCCCAGAAATAACTTTCAACTGCGAGGATGCCATACCGAAAGCGTTATTTAGCTCCCATGCTTGTAAAAAACTCCATCCTGCCGAAACGGCAATCGGAGTTTCGTTAGCCACGCAGAAAAACTCGCTGCCGTTGCCATTGGCCACAGGGCGACCAACAACGGTTGGAATATACCAAGGCAAATACGCACCTGTGATTTGGGAAACCTGTTCAAGTTCCTTCGGAATATCAGCCCTGTCGTAGACTGCGCGAAACCACTGATTGCTTCGGATGCAACCCACAACAATCTGCCGCTCGATGGGCAAGGAATGTTTCGCCGGTGGCGGTAACTGATTGATGACGCTGACCAGTGCTAGCAGGTTGGTTTCATCCAGCGATATGGAAACACCTGCTTGTATGGCGTGACCGACATCGCGCCGCGCAGAACCCTTTCCCGATTGATTCACTCGGCAGAAATGCACCGTTGGCGCAAACCAGTCCATTGCGAACAATGGAACATTTGTATCACCAGCTTTGAAGGCGTCTGCGTAATGGTTCTGCTGGTTCATGTATCTGCCGCGAGTTCCACCAGTCAAGCTGGCTGGGTTCATTGCAGCAACAAGCCCTACAAAAGCTAGGCTAGCCCAGACAATGTGGATTATGGGATGTTTTTGCATCTGGCTTCTAACCTTGCTGGAAAATGGAGCGGCTACCAAGCGGACAACAAACAACAACGCCGCAATCGGACATACGATGAAAATCACTGCGATGAGAGATGGTATTTGCATAGTCCGCCAATCAAGTTGATTAATTTGAGGTTGCGCCTGCCATTTAGTTTGTCCAGCGGATTTTATACGAAGCGTGTTTCAAAAATTCACCGCCGCATTCACCGCCGCCACGAGGGCGTTCACGCGGACGGGCAGATCAAAATCGGACGGCGCTTCGAGGGTGTAGCCTTGCCGCGCTTTTTGCACGAGGAGCCAGACGGCTTCCGGCCATTGCGGTCGTTCCGCCGGCGCGATGTTCGGGCGGATGATGCCGCCGCGCGCTTCGCGGCCTTCGATGTTTTCGGACAGATCAACCGGGCAAATGGGTTTCACGGCGGTGATCATTTTCTCCGCGAGGGATGGTTTGCCGTCGGGATTTTGTTCGTAGAGATAAAAGCCGTGGGCTTCCCAGTCTTCGTGCAGGCAGAGATACAGGTCAAACTTCGGCTGCCGCTTGAGCCACGCGAGGTGCGCGCGGGTGCAGGCGGCTTGCGGATGGCGATAATCGCGGTTGAGATCAATGCCGTCCTCATTCTCGCGCGAGTTGCGCGTGTAGCCGATGGGATTGAGGCAGGGCAGGAGAAAGATTTCGGCGTCGGCAGGCCAATTATTTTCCTGCAACAATTTTAATGCGGCAAGCGGCGCAGCAGGTTCATCGCCGTGGATGCCGGCGGAAATGTAAAGGCGGGTGGCAGGTTGCTGGTTGAAAGTTGCAGGTTGGCGGTGGTATGCGAACCACTTGAATTCGCCGGAAGCGTGAAAAATTTCGGCACGCCAGCCGTGTTTTTGTGCCGTCGCTGCGGTGTCGCGCAGGACGGCGTGGATGTCAATCGTTTCGCCGTGATAGCCGCCGTGGTTTTTGCCAAGACGTTTCACAGCATTCAGAAAAACGGGTTGTGAGCCTTTTCCTCGGCGACGGTTGTGAGCGGGCCGTGGCCGGCGCAGAGCAAGGTTTCGGCGGGGAGCGTCAAAATTTGTTCGCGGATTT
>CAIKKJ010000141.1 GCA_903827955.1 uncultured Verrucomicrobia subdivision 3 bacterium | reverse complement strand
CGAAGCGCTGCAACTCATCGTGCTGGAAAAGGGTGCAGCCGAGAGCATGAAGTTGAGCGGCGGAAAAATATTCGTCATCACGGCGGGCATGATGAGCGAGAACACAGCGGCGCACGATCTGGCGAAACGCATGATCGGCGACGACAAGCAGAGCATTTTCTTCGTAGGCTACGCGGACCCGGATTCACCGGCGGGACATTTGAAGACGGCGAAGAAGGGCGAGACGTTTGTGTTCAGCCCGAGCGCGGGTCGCGTGACAAAGGAGTGCGACGTGCAAGACTTTGATTTGACGGCGCACGCTAACCGGGAGGATTTACTGGAGTTCGTCGGGCAGGTGTCACCGCGCGCGGTGTTGCTGGGTCACGGCGATGCGCCGGCGCGAGCTTGGTTCGAGGAAAAAATCCGCGAGCGCTGGCCGAAGATGAAAGTCATCCAACCGCAGCCGGGCAAGGCGGTAATGGTGTAAATTCTTTTGCCGCAAAAAAGCGCAGAAGGTGTAAAACGTTTTCAGAAAAAAACCGCCGGAAGAAATTTTCTTCCGGCGGTTTTTTGATTTCAAAATTTCATTTGTTGACGATGTTCGCGAGGTTGAAAATCGGCAGGAACATACAGATGACCATGCCGCCGATGACGACGCCGAGGAAGACGATGAGCAGAGGCTCGATGAGCGACATAAGGCCGGAGAGCGTGCCTTCGATTTCTTCGTCGAGGAAGTTGGCGACGCGTTCGAGCATGGTGTCAATGTTGCCGGTCTGTTCGCCGGCGCTCAACATGCGGACAACCATCGTGGGAAAAATCGGATGCTTGGCGAGGGCGGCGGAAATGCCTTCGCCGCGTTCGATATCGGTGGAGGCGGTCTTGATGGCTTTTTCCATGACGACGTTGCCGACGGTTTGGGAAACGATTTGCAGCACTTCCAAAATCGGCACACCACTGCGGACGAGCGAGGAAAGGGTGCGGGTGAAGCGCGCGAGGCAAATCTTGTGGGCGATGGAGCCGAACACGGGCAGCTTGATGCGCTGACGGTCCCAAAATTCTCTCCCGGGCTTGGTCTTGATGTAGGCGAGCCAAGACCAAATACCGCCGCCAGCAAGCAGAATGAGCACGAGCAGATAGTGTTTCACGATGTCGCTGATCCCCATTAGAAATTGCGTCGGGCCGGGCAACTCGGCGCCGAAGCCGCTGTAAATGTCCTTGAAGGTCGGAATGACGCGCACGAGCAGGAAGACCGTGATTACAATGGCGACCACGGTGACGACGGTTGGATACATCAACGCCGTTTTTACTTTTTTGCGCAGGCGTTCGGAATTTTCCAGATAGGTTGCGAGTCGCGCCAGAATTTCTGCGAGCAGACCGCCTTTTTCGCCGGCGGAAACCATCGCGACATAAAGGCGGTTGAAGGCCTTGGGATGGCGGGACAGCGCCTCGGAAAAACTTTCGCCGCTCTCGACACGGGTGGTGATGTCGCGCACAACATCGCGCATGACCTTGTTCGGCGTCTGGTCGCCCAGCGCCTGAAGCGACTGGACGATGGCGATGCCGGCATCAATCATCGTGGCGAGCTGCCGGGTAAAAACGACCTGGTCGGCGAGGGCGATTTTGCCGCCCTTGGTCTGGCCGCGCTTGGCAATTTTCTCCTTAATCTCGACCACGAGGAGGTTGCGGTTTAGCAACGCAGCGATGGCGGCCTGCTCAGAAAGCGCCTCAACAGTGTTGCGGATTTCGCGGCCGGTGGCCGTTTCGCGGGCGGTGGCCGTTTCGCGGGCGGTGTAAGCAAATATAGGCATACCTGAGTCGTGAATAATTCATGGCTGGCGAATTGCAAGCGCAATCCTTCCAAGCATTGCCATTGTCAGCACGAATTATTCCAAGGAGCGGGTTGGGGTTGAATTAGCCATTGGCAACTGGTAAAAACACCCTGTTTGAGCTTTCAATTGAGAATTACTCTAAAAAAATTGCCAGTCGCCACGGCCAGCGGCGGGCTGGGTTGTAATCATTTTAACCGTTGCTGCCATGAATCTGGAATTTGAAATCAGCCGCCTGAAGCGAAATTCGGAAGCGGCTTGGGCGCGCTTGGATTATGAAAAAAGCGAAGAGCTGATGCGGCAGCGGCAAAAGCTGTCGCCGCAGGATCCACGCCTCTTGCTGGATCTGGGCTTCCAGAGCGGCCTGCGCTGTGATTACGCCAAGGTGAGCGAATACTTTGAGCGTGCCATCCGGGTGGCCGGGTGGCAAACCGCTGCCTTCACTGCGGCCGGGTTCCATTGCCTGAATTTTTCCCAGCCGGCACTGGCGCAAAGTTATTTTGAACGTGCCTTAAAAAAAAATCCCGAGGTAGTAGAGATTCTCGCGGCGCTGGCTGGCATCTATGAACGGTTGGGGCAGTTGGAGGCGGCTGAAGAGTTTGCGGTGCGTGCGGTCAGGCTGCAGGCTGGTAACAATGACGCTCGGCTGGTTCAAGCAATGGTGCTACGTCGGCGTAACCGGCTGGAGGATGCCGAATCCATTTTGCGAGACATCGCCACCCGGCCCGGAGCCGACGCGTGGGTCAGTGCGCACATTGGCTATGAGTTAGGTCTGAACCTTGATCAGCAGGGGCGTTATGACGAAGCCATGAACGCATTCCTTAACGCAAAAAAAATCCTGTTGCCAACAGCAGAAAAGGATTTGGCGCTCGGCCCAATCATTCAAAAGCAACGGCATACAATGGCTAACGCCATCACTGGCGAAATGTTGGAGCGCTTCCGGGTTGGTGAAGAAAAATTGCAAACGCCCAGCCGGATTGCTTTTCTTGTCGGCCATCCCCGCTCCGGCACCACGTTGCTAGAACAGGTTTTGGACGCGCATCCCGATGCTGTTTCTTCTGAAGAGACCAACCTATTCCTGAAGGAGGCCTTGCGCACGCTGCAGAAAAAACTGCCCAACCGGCCAATGATTGAGACGATTGATCAGGCAGAACAGGAATCGTTGCAATCCGCACGCGCCACTTATTTTCGTTTGACGGAAAGTTTTCTGGGGCAGCCGCTCGCAGGCCGGCTGTTGATTGATAAAAATCCCTCGCTCACGGAACAAATACCGGCTATTGCGCGCATATTTCCAGAGGCACGGTTTCTCATCGCGCTACGCGATCCACGTGATATCTGCTTGAGTTGCTTTATGCAGCCGCTGCCGATTAACCCTATTAGCGCCTCATACTTGACGCTTGCCAGCACGGTAACTGAATACGCCACGCTGTTAGGTTTCTGGTTGGCCATTCGCAACAAGATGGCCGCGCCGTGGCTAGAAGTCCGTTACGAAGACATGGTCAACGATTTGGAATCCGTTGCCCACCGCACCTTGGGATTCCTGAGCCTGCCGTGGGACGAGCGGGTCTTGGCCTTCGATCAACACGCAAAAAACAAGCTAGTGCGCTCGCCAACGTATGCGGCAGTTGGCCAACCGATCTACAAAAAAGCGAAGGGTAGATGGCGGAATTATGAGAAGTATTTGGAGCCGCATCTTGCACAATTGGAACCTTTTATTAAGGCATTCGGGTATGAATAAAAAAGGCAAACGCGTATTTTGTAGGTTTTTAAAGATTGTGTTCGGTAATAAGACAGTTTTTTTCAAAAAAACATGTTGTCATTTTATAGGATTTTCCCTAGTTTTGAACTCAAGTGCACCTTTTGGTGCTGGGGCAAACTGTTTTTGCCTTGTCAGTGTTAGCAAAACAACAACAACCAAACAACATCGGAGGAACAGATGAAGTTTAATAAATGGACATTGGGTCTCGCCGCCGTCGGAGCTGTCAGCATGGCTTCCGCCGTCCGCGCAGACGAAGCGAAACTGAGCCAGGTGCAAACCGCGCTCTCCAACACCACCATCAGCGGCTACGTGGACGTGGCTGCCAATTATGTGGCCGGCAATCAACATCGGCAATTTGGTGAATATAGTGACATCAAATCTGATGGTTTCACTTTTAACAACGTAACTGTCAGCTTGGATAAGCCCTTGGACGAATCCCCGTGGGCGGCCGGTTATCATGTTGATCTGAACGCTGGCAGTTCATCCATTGATGGATTCAACCCGAATGCCCAATATTGGCTGCCGTCTGCCGGTGGTGTTACCATTCGCCAAGCCTATGTGGCATTGCGCACTCCGGTGGGCAATGGCATTGACTGGAAAATCGGTGTGATGGATGGTATCACCGGTTACGAAGGCAATACGGCCTACTTGAATCCGAACTATAGCCGTTCCTATGGCTATGCAATCAATCCGGCTTCTTACAATGGCCTTTTGGGAACTTACAAGGTTTCCGACTTGCTTAAATTCACCGGTGGCATTGTCAACCGTGGCACGTCACAGGGCTACGGTCAGAGTGCCGCCAATCGGAGTTCGTTTGACTATGTGGCTTCCGCTACCCTCACGGCTCCGGACAGTTGGGGTTTCCTGAAGGGTTCGACCTTGTATGCGCAGACCGTTCAGGGATTTGACAGTCAGTCCGTCAACAACTATAGCCTCAACGGCACGCTCAACACGCCGGTCGCCGGCTTGACCCTCGGCTTCGCTTGGGACACCTTGCAATCCTTGGTCTCCTCGGATGATGGCAACATCTACGGCCTCTATGCCAGCTATCAGGCCACGGACAAGTTGAGCCTCGCGCTCCGCGGTGAATACATCAACAACGCTGACTTGGCTCTCGTCCCTGGTGCTGGTGAAGAAGTCACCGCCACCGTTGCTTACAACCTCTGGGCCAACGTCGTGACCCGCGCGGAAGTCCGCTGGGACCACATCGAACACAACGGTGCGCTTGTAAGGGAATCTGGTGGCGACACGGCTAACCAGATCAGCTTCGCGCTCAACGTCGTCTACAAATTCTAATCTGATTTAGAATCCTTGGCCCCTTCCGGCAAAACCGGGAGGGGCTTTTTGTTTGTGGAACCGCAAACCAGCCATTTGCATTTTACATATCAACGCATCTTGATGCGTTGATTTTTAATTTGCAAAAGAAATATCATCCAGCTATTGTCACCCCAGCCATGCGATTCATCCGCGACATCTATGCCGAAAAAATGGCGGCGCAAAAGCCCGTCGTCTCCTTTGAGTTTTTTCCGCCCAAGACTGATGACGGCGACCGCGCGCTTTTGGACAAACACATTCCCGCGCTGCTCGCCGCCCGCCCTGATTTCTGCTCCGTCACCTACGGCGCCGGCGGCAGCACGCGCGACAAGACGCTGACCATCGTTGACCGCATCCAGCGCGAACACAAACTGCCCGCGCTCTCGCACCTCACCTGCGTCAATCACACCCGCGCTGAAGTCAGCGCGCTGCTCGAAAAAATCCGCGCGCTCAACTGCCAAAACATCCTCGCGCTGCGCGGCGACGCCCCGGGCGGCGGCGAATT
>CAIKKJ010000140.1 GCA_903827955.1 uncultured Verrucomicrobia subdivision 3 bacterium | reverse complement strand
GGCCGACGCGAACACCAGCGGCCGTCAGGAATTCTTGGAGAACCTTATCAACGAATTCATCTGAACTGCGCGTCCGTTCGTGTGGTTCTGCCAGTGATTTTTTAATTAATGGCGAACGACTCCGGAGTTTGAAATCGAGACCGAAAAGCAGAGCGTGCAAGCGCTCTGCTTTTTTGTGGTCTAATTGAAATGCGAGGCTCGCCGGGGTAGCGGGTTCGACCATTCACTAGCAACCTAACAACCAAAAAACACCGTGGAAGAAAGTATGAAATCAAAAACCAAATCAGCAACGTCTTGGATGCGTTGCTGTCCGGACGGTTGCTGGCGACCGCGACGCTATTGACTGTGCCGGTCACGGCGCACGCGATGGGTTGAAAAATATTTTTGCACGGCTGGCTGGCTTGGTCACAGAATGATTATGGCCGGTCACTGTCACTAAAAACAGCTCCCGCGCCACTAAATTAGTTGCGGACAAAACGCAAATCAGTCACTCTCGCGCGTCGCATTTTTAGGTTCGCAGGCTGTGAGCTTAAGTTTTGCGATTTTGCATAATCCGGACTGGTTTAATAGCCAGAAATTCAGAAGGCTCTAAATAAACCATTGCATTTGGCCAACCATTATCGGCGACTGAACATCGTTTTGCCGGACGGTGGCGACGTGGCTTTATTTTCGCCCAAACATTTTTCGCCTTTCGCTTCTTAACTCAATTCAAAAGCAACCCGCCGCATTTTATCCAATGAAAACTGCTATTCAAAAAGCCACCACCTTATTCCTGCTCGCCGCGCTATTTGCGTTGGTCCCTCGCCCGGCCACGGCGGCGGACGGCTCGCTGGACACTGGATTCGATCCCAATGCGAACTCTACTGTTTTTAACACGACGGTGCAAGCGGACGGGAAGATTATCATCGGAGGAAACTTCACGAGCGTAGGCGGCACGACCCGAAATTTCATGGCGCGGCTCAATTCGGACGGCTCGCTGGACACTGGATTCGATCCCAATGCGAACGGTATTGTTTATAGCACGACGGTGCAAGCGGCGCGGTGGTGACTTAGGTGATTTCTCCATTGCCTGAATCGTTGGAATCGTGCTCGTCGTAATCATAATCCCCGTAACTGTCCATATCAGGATCACATTCATTCCAAGCATCGTCATCAATACGGGTTCCGATTTGATCCACCACCTCCGTTAAACCACCAACTGGGGAAAATGAAAAAGGCGCAGAGCTGTGAACTCTGCGCCTTCAGGGTTGGGGGTTTTGGGTCAGCCTTGTTTTGTGACCCGTTTGATGAGTCGGACCAATTGGTCTGCTTGGGGTGGGAGTTCCGATTGCCCGGCCTGTTCCAGTTGCTCGAAGTTTTTGAACTCGGTGATGGGTGACTTTACGCCATCATCGCCAAGCGCATCCTTCAGCTTGCCGGCGAACGCTGCAATCATCCCGTTCCAGCTCCCGACTTCTTCAGCCAACGCTTTCACGTTGCGCTGCTCCCAGAAGCCTCCCTCGTCGCTGACGCGTTCGAGCACGCCCAGTTCCTTGGCCTGGTCGAGCATAGCGACGACCAGCAGGTGGCAGCGGATGAAGTTCTCCACGCCGCCACAGCCTGGATCACTGGCATACTGCGTTTTGCAGAACGAACGCCATGACCAGCCTGACAGTTTGGTCTGTATGCGCTTGCCCTGATGCACGGTCGTAGCCGGATACGGACGTGCACCAGACCGGCGGTGTCCATCGACATCACTATCGCGTCATGAGGGCGTATCATTTTACAGAGCGAGTTAAGTTTCGCTGCTGTGATGCGTGCCACGAACGCCTGTTGCCCGTGGCTGACACCCAACTCAAGGAGCAAGTTGTCGAGCGCGCGTGCCACAGCCACTTCATCCACGACGACCCAGAGCCCGCGCTTGCTGTCATAGCGCTCGTAGCACTTGGAATCAGTGTCATATTTTACCATGTGCATTCCCGCGCACTTGATAGCCACGGCACGCTCGTTGAGCACAACCTTACCCTTGCCATTCGTCAAGAACGGCAGCCCGTATTTCTTGAATACTGGATCGATGATTTCAAGGGGCGGTTTCACTGGCCACCTCCCTCGTTCGCCAAGAATTTTTCCAAACTCGCGCGGGGGATGCGCAAGTGACGGAGGGACTTGACTGCGTATAACTTTTTTCTGGCCACTAAACGATAGACCGTTTTTTCGGTGACCTTAAGAAGCGCCGCTGTTTCACCTGCTGTGAAAACCAATTGCGGCAACGAACTATTTTCTGATGCCATAAGGGCCTTTCCAGAAAATTTGTCACAGGGACTTACTGAAGTCGGAAGCGAAAGAAGGTGCGTATGACCGCCCTAATCCGCCAGCTTGTGCTTCAAGTGACAAAACGCAATACAGGCCCAACCCTGTCACGGTCGAACCTTCACTGCTTTCGTTTTGCACTACCGCACCTGCTTTGCAGCTCTGGCGGAGAAAAATTGTGCTAAAGCTCGTTCAACACAATCATTCGGAGTAACGAATTATTGACGAATTAAAAAATGCATCAAAAAACCATCCGAACTGACATCAATTAATCACGACCGGAAAATTTGTCAAGCGGGTTGGTGAGCGTGGTGCGCTAGAGCTGATTAAAACTTCACCTTCTGCGCCATGGCTTGACTATGCTCGTTCCGGAGGTGCCCGTAGGTTTTCATCGCCAGCGCACCACCATCCTTGTGTCCGAGCCAGCGTGAGACGGTAGGAATGTCGACGCCGGATTCAATGCAACGAGTGGCGAAGAGATGGCGGAGTTTAAGAAAATGTCACCTTCTGCGCCATGGCCACGGAATGTTGATCACGCAAATGGCCGTAAACCTTCATCGCCAGAGCACCACCATCTTTGTGTCCCAGCCAGCGTGAGACGGTCGGCACATCCACGCCGGATTCAATGCAGCGGGTTGCAAAAAGATGGCGCAGGTCGTGGTGGGTAAAGCGAGTGATGCCGAGCTTCTTGCAGGCTGTATCAATGGCTCCTTGGCATTCGTGAACTAGCATGACTGGCTTGCTCGCAAATTCTTTCTCGCCACGTTCCTGCTTCAGGCGCAGCAGCAACGCGCGCATATCCGGGATCATCGGAACTCGGCGAACATCCCAGTTCTTTGTTCCGGTGGCGGGATCGCCCAACACAGCTATTTCTCCCTTTTCAAAATCGCAATCACTACCGTTCACACGTGCTGCTTCGCCTTTTCGGCAGCCGCTATACGCCAAAAAATGGACAAGGTCTGCGCATCTTTCGGCCCATCCACCATCTCCGTTCCTGATTGTTTTCACCAACTCAAGGAATTGGGTCTGACTAGGAAGCTGTAACGGTTTGCGGCGAACTTTTTTCCGTTTTATGTGAACGGCAGGGTTTTCGTATCGCGCCCCGGCTTCCACAGCTACGTCGAGAATCATTTTGAGTGTTCCGATGGTATTGTTGAACGCCGTCGGGCTTGAGTTTTGACCGTAATCCGCCGCCCACACTAGGCAATCATTTTTAGAAATCTGCGCGGCATCCGCATCTTTGAGCTCCGGCCAGGATTTTAGCAAGGCTGTGATTCTCTCCTCCCGATAATTTTTACTGCGTTGCTTGAGCGAGTGGTCACCCTTGAGGCGCTCGCGATAGGTTTGCAGGGCATCGGCAAACGTCATTTTCCCCCTCGCTACCGCCTTCGTTGCATTTGCGCGTTGCCGTTCCGTTTTGTGGAAATCCCCCAGTCGAAGCTTCGCTACGCTGATCGTGTCAGTTTTGAGACTTTTCCAAATGAGCTTGCCGCGAAGGCGAATTCGCGCATAATAATTCCCTGATTGGCGGTGGCGCATGAGATTGGCCACCGGCGTTTTTTGCCAGCGAGCCTCTGACTCGTCCGTAGAAGTGACATTCATGCGGATAGTATAGAACTCCAGTATAGAAAAGGCAAATTCTGAAATGTGAAAACCAGCATTACAGATAATAGAATCAATCGGTTGGAAGGGTGGCTGAGTGGTTAAAGGCACCTGACTCGAAATCAGAAGTAGTCGTAAGGCTACCGTGGGTTCGAATCCCACCCCTTCCGCCATTGTTTTGTGGCATTTATTGATGGTGCTTGACTTTTGGGGACAGATTGGGGACATTATCGTGCATGAAAACGAAACTGTCTCCGACCTCTGGAAAACCGCTCGTCATCAAGCGTGGCAACGTCACGGTCAAAATCTACACCGGCAAAAACCTTGTCAACGGGACAAGCTACCAACAATTCACGCTCGCCTACTACGACGGCGCGAAACGAATCAAGAAACGCTTCTCGGACTTGGAGGAAGCCAAGCAGGAAGCCGAACTTGCTGCGACCAAACTCGCCAATGGTGAAGGCCAGGTGCTTCGCCTCACGTCGCTAGATCGCGCACATTACCTGCAAGCCCTCGATACCCTGCGTCCGCTTGGTCGCCAGTTGAATCTCGCCGTGGCCGAATACGCCGAGGTTATGAAACTGCTGCCGCCGGGCGTGTCACTCCGCGAAGCCGTCACCGATTTTGTCCGTCGCACCAACACTGTCCGCGAATCCCGCACCGTGCCGCAACTCGTCGCCGAATACATCGCGGCCAAGGAGAAGGCCGGCAAAAGCGAATCGCACCTGCGCGATATGCGCCTGCGTATGACGCGGTTTGGTGGCGTGTTCCAAATGCCGGTCGCCCATGTCACAGGCAAGATGCTTCAAACGTGGCTCGACGGTTTGACCACCAGCAATCGCACCAAGCTCAACGAACTCCGCCATGTCAGTGCCCTGCTGCATTTCGCCGTGCGCCGCAAATATGCCCCGCGCGACCTGCTCGACGAAATCGAAGCCGTGGAGCGTCCAGAAGTCACGGCCAGCCCCACGCTGATTTTCACGCCTGCCGAACTGCGCGAACTGTTCGCCACCGCTCCGGCCTCGCTGATTCCGTGGCTGATTTTTGGCGGGTTCTGCGGACTGCGCAGCGCGGAAATTCTCCGGCTCGACTGGCGCGACGTGAATCTCAAGCGCCGGTTTGTTGAAGTCACCGCCGACAACGCCAAGACCGCGCAACGTCGCCTCGTGCCGCTGTGTGACGCCGCCGTTGCTTGGTTGCAACCGCGATCCAAGGATGAAGGCCACGTCGTCGTCCGTTCGGGCGACAAGGGCGTTTATTACGACCTGACCGCCGCCGTGAATCAGACCCGCACCATCGCCGGCATCAAAACCAAGTTCAAATGGAAGCGCAACGGCCTGCGTCATTCCTTTTGCAGTTACCGCCTCGCCATCACCCAAGACGCCGCGAAAACTTCGCTCGAAGCTGGGAACAGCCCGCAGATGATCTTCCGGCATTACCGCGAACTGACTACCGAGGACGAAGCGAAAGAATGGTTTGGCATCATGCCGCCCAAGGCGACCGGCAATGTCGCCACCGCCTCGGCGACGACCACCATCGCGCCTCAATCCGCTGCCGGCCAGCGCCAACCTGCCGAGACATGGCACATTCATCGCAACTGAAAAGTTTTTCAGTTTTACCCAGGACACGCCTTACTCCTTGTCAAAACAAGGATTCTGCGTCCGCCGAATCTCCGGCGGTTTTCCACGGTATCGCCGATGAATGTCCGGCGAATTATCCGCCGGATGTCCACCGATTAGCCGGTAATGTTGCCGGCGTTTGTCCGGGCAGCGTCCGGGCAATTGCCGGGAAGTTGTCGGGAATTTGTCGGGCAATGTCCTCGCACTTTCCACCGCCGTAAACTTTCCACGGACTCGCCATGTTCACGGTCAGCCCACGGCCACTCTTGAGACATGACGCGCGGAAACCGGTTCGATTGTGTGGCGGCGGCGGTCGCGTCAACGATACTACGGTTCGTTGCTTCCGTTCCTCGTTGACCCGCCCGCCGCCGCCGGGATTTTGCCTTTAGGCTTTCGCGCGTGGACAGTTTGCGTCATGGGTTTCGAGGGATAATTCGGAGTCATTATGTGTATGTGATACACGCTCGCCCTTCAATTCACTGGCAGGATGTTCTAAAAAATGATTGTCCGCCATGAACTCGGAGCCGAATCAAATCACCGCGCCGCCGGACTATGAAACCAAGTCGCAAGTCGCCCGGCGCTTGAATGTCAGCCGGCGGACGATTGACAATCTCATGCGGCAACGTCGCCTGCCGTTTATCAAACTCACGTCCAAAATCGTCCGTTTCCCAAAAGCCGAAGTGGACGCCTACCTCGCCCAACATTTCCACATCAATACTCGCGGCTAGGAGTCAGGTTGGGCTGTCGGCGCATTTTTTCGCACCGACGCGCAGATTGCGTTATATGCGCCTACGGGTAAAATCTGATTGTGATTTATGGCTCATGCGCCGCAACATCCGCACAACCCTAGCTCGCTCGACGAGAACGAACAAACTCCGGCCAAGGTTTGGGAATTGTTGCGCCGTAACGACTGGTTCAAAAAAGTAGTCGCTCGGCTCGAAGGCCTCGACAAACGGCCTCGTGTGGCAGATGACGCCTTACAACGTCGTCCACGCGAAATCGGTTTGGCGATGGTGCGGCGTCTTGGCGAATTCCATAGTTTTGCTGGCGTTGCGCTCCAATGGCTCGTGCCAGAGCCTTTGTTTGAAATTCACCACGTCGCCATTCCTGCCAATGTGGATTTGACCGGCAAAGCGTTTGCTCCCCTCGAAACCGTAAAGCTCCAAGAGGGAATCACCCCCGACCCGGCAGATGAAAAACACTGGCGGACATTTGAGGCGCACGCCGGCCAAGACGCCCAAAGTGTTGCCAACTGCAATGGCCGTCCGTGGCGACGCGGCCCGCATATCCATTTCCAGACAAGTGACGACCCGCGTTTTTGCAGCAAGGTTGATCCGCTCAAAGAATGGCGTGACTACTTCGCGGATGGCCGGAAATTCAACTTGGAAACGCCTTGGCGCGATGCGCCGCCGCAGTTCAAGCGGGAGTTCTGTTTCCTTTGGCGGTATCTCGACAGCCGCACGACAAATCCAATTACCGGCACTCGGATTGATGCACCGCGCGAACACGAAACCAATTTCTTTCAAGGCTGGAGTCTTTTGTCTGCCATTGGCAGGAACACCATTGAGCAGGAGGGATTAGCCCGTGCCTTCACATTTGCTGACTTGGCGCAGCACTACCGCGTATTTGCGTTCCCCAATTCCATCCGCACGCGCATGGAAGCGCGACGCATGGCTGATTGGCTCAACGAACAGCTATGCCGCTTGCCGGATGGTGGTGAACTGCCGGCGCATGAACCGGAGATTTATGGAACACCGATTCAATGGGATGTGTTTCTTTTCGCCGGAACTTGTGACGACTCCTCCCTCTTGAACGCTTACCGGCAGGCCAAGCCGCAACTGAATGGAACGGATCGCGTCCGCAAATGGCGGAAGGAGCGTTTGAATTACGTCGAACATTTCCGCGCCATCGAGCATCAAGTGACAGGGATTTTCCCTGTCAAGATACCGCGTCCCAAATTTTGAATACCACCCGGCTTGATTTGCACGGTCTTACTTATCCTTGAATTTGCCCTAGGACACTTTCTCAAGTCCGCAGGAAAAGCAGCCGCATAGTGCCATCACGCAGCGCGATGAACTCGCCTGCAAATAAAGCACTATGATGACAAATCAAATTTCTGTCACTGGCGATAGCCAGACGACACACCCGGAATACGAAAACAAACGGCAACTCGCCGTGCGCCTGGGCGTGTCCGTCCGCACGATTGACAATCTTCTCGTGCGCGGTCTGCCGCACTTGAAATTAACCCGCAAGCTCGTCCGGTTTCCCCGCGCCGCCGTGGATGAATGGCTCGCCGAACGGCAAGTCCGCCGCGCTTAATTAAAACAAGCCGCATGATCACGTCATAAAATCTGGCGCGCATTTTTTCAAAACTACCTTCTCATCGAACATGGTTGCGAATTCATATTTTCAGTTTCCGCTCTGCGCGCTGTCGTTCGGGCAAACCTTGGATGCGCGGCTCAATGCCATCCTCGATTACAGCGTCATTGAAGCCGGCTCAAAATTGTTCCGCAAGTTGACCGCCGAGCAGCAGCACGAATTCCTCCGGGGAAAAACGGTGTCCCGAACAAATCCGAAGGGTTTGAACCCCCACGACTGGCGACAATGCGCGGCGTGCTATGGCGCTCACATCATCGGTGTTACCTACCACGGCTTCAATGGTATCATCGAACACCACGGTCAATTGCGGGACTACATCGCCGATTTTGAAATTCGGAATGGAAAAGACGCGCGCGTGCGTTTGAAAAAATCTTGGCTGTTTGACACCCGCGATGGTCACGGCATCGCCTACCGTGAATTCTCCGTTCTCTGTGCCATCTATTCCGCCATTGGCGACAAGGAGTTGGCGATCATCACGCGCGAACGCATCCGGCGCTGCGCGCTAGGCTACCGAACTGCTGCCATCTTGGAGGCCGAACTGTCACGCCGCACGGACAAAGCTCAACCGCTGACCGAGCGCCAGTTGCGTGACACCATCACCCGGCTTCACCGCAACAAGTTTTTCGCCCGTTGCACCGTGGCTCGCCGCATCACCTATTATTCGATCCGGCTCGACAATGAAGCCCTCCGCAAGAAAGTCTTGGAACGCCGCACTTATCCCGGATTTTTTCGCAGTTCCCAAGCCGCTCAAGATCACAATCTCACCTCCGCCATCAATCAGCGCCGCCGTGAGGCTGCCCAGTCGGAACCGAAATCACCGCCGCTCGCTCCCCGGTTCAAGTTCACGCTGCCCGGTGATTCCCGCTGAAAATTATGCCGCCGTGCGCAGAACCGTGCGCAGAACCAACAACAGAACCAGCAACCCCCGTCCGCTCCCGGTCGGCTCCGTGGCCGCTGAACGTCCACTCCACGTCCACTATAATAGAAAGTCTCTTACAGAAAGCCTTGAACAGAAATTCTTGAAAAAAAAGGGAGTGGAAAGGCTCCTCCCTTTTTGGAAAAGAATTTCAGAAGCAAACAAGAAAACATAAAGCTGGTCGCGTGACAAATCCACGGCTGGTAATTAACGCCGTTGCTCCGCCCACGCACCCGCCACGCCGCCCGCCTGCGATTTGCACTGCCGCGAGACCGAAGTGGCGGAATCGGGTGGTGACGCGCCACGGCTCAATTGCGGCGCAAATTCAGGCATATTCGCACCATCACGCACCACAACGAAAATCATTTGCCCGGCACTGAATTGATTCTGCCGGGTCAATGGCGTTCTTTTCGTGCATCCAACTTTCCCCGGCAATGGATCGCCAATCACCGTGTCCTCGCCGCCGCCCTTTTGGGAAATCATTTCACGTGCGCCAACCCATCCGGCACAGCCCTTCTCCGCATCCGCTGGGGGAGAAGGTGGCCGCAGGCCGGATGAGGTGTCCCGATTATTTTATACCCTGCTACTTTTCGTGCGGGTATTCGCAAGCCTTGTTTATGGGGGGCCAGATTACCCCGGCTGCTCATTTTTTCCTATGGCTACCAAAACGGGCATCCATCTTTAAGTGGTGTTACTCGCACCCGTGCAGCGCGCCGTCCCGGCTTCGCTTCCGCCTGCATTGTCCGCTGCATTGATTTGAAACATTTTGCCGCGCCAAAATTCAGCAACCACTCGAAATAAAAAACGCCGTGCCAGCGGCCATCACTCCTCGGTTTTAATTCCCAACAGCAACTCGGCAATGCCACGGTAGCTTTCGTGGATGTAGCAGGCTTTTTCCGTCAGCGTGACATAGAGGCTGATGTTGGTGCCAAGATCGTATTCGGATTCGCTGGCTTCGGCGGTGGTCGTAAGCGTGTCTTCATCGTCTTCGCCGGATTCATTCGTCGGCGCGGAGGCGGGCTTGGGCGGCGCACCGGGGCTGCCAAGTTCCTGCTGGAGCCGGTGGCGGTATTTGCGTTCCAAAAATTCGCGCCGTTCGCGTTCCTGTCGGCGCTCATCTTCCCATTCCTCGCGCTCCCGGTCGGGATCAAATTCCGCGTCGTCGTCCCGATAGATTTCAGCCATGTCACGCTCGAAGCGTGCCAGACTGTCCACGATGAGCAGGTAGCTCCACGGATGGCGGGCGGCGGCGATGAGTTCGCGAAGGCATTGGACAACTTCCACGAGCCGGTCAATGTCTTCGGGCCGGCTGATGGTGACTTGTTCATAGCCGGCGGTGCGGGCGAACCGTTCTTGAACTTGTCCCCATCCCTTGCCCAGCAGCGCAGTCAGACGACGGTTGATCTTGCGGGCAAACCAGCGATGTTCGGAATGATCCATTTCCAGATCATCCCCCCAATCGCGCTTGGTGCCGCCGCTATCAATTTCGCTGTGGCGTTCACCATCGCGCAGGGAAAGTGTTAAGGGCACCAGCGGTCGGGGTGTGGCAGCGGCGAACTCGTCGTCCCAGGAATTGAACATGGCATTGAGCGACGCCAGTTCCGGCGGAACAATGTGCGTGGCTTCGGTGACAATCTCATGCAGCCGCGCGGCCTCGGCGAGCGGGGTGAAATCCGGCGGCACTTCATGGCGCACCACCACGCGGCAAAGTTGCGGCATCTGCGCCAGCGGCGCGATGGTCGGATAATCGCCGCCGCTCAAGGTAAGATGCGTAAGATGTTTCAGGCTGGCCAGCGGGTCAACATCCGTGAAGTGGCCGTAAATTTCCAGATTCAGCAATTTGTCGTAGCGCTCAATCCCGCCAAGCTCGGCGGTGTTGTCCAGAATCAGGCGGTGAAGTTCCGGCATCACCGGCAGGTCGGCGGCCTGACGGAGCGGTAGGTTGTAGCCGTTGCCATGCTTGATGCTGGCGATGCGGACTTGCGCCAGATGCGGCACGGCTTTCAGTGCGTGAATGTTGCCTTGAAAATTAAATTCGCGGAGTTCGGCCAGATTTTCTAGCCCGGTCAAATCCGGCCAGGGAGCGCCCAGCCACAATGACAATGACTGCAATTTGGCCAGCCGCCCCAGCGGACGCAGATCGCGGGCCGCGCGATCCCAAAGATGCAATTTCGTGACGGCTGTTTGCGTCAGCAGCGGCGTCAGATCAAGGATTTCAGAAAACCGCGTCTCGATGGATTCCAGTGGTGGACAAAAACGGAGGAAGGCAAGACTTCGCAATGGCCGGTCATCGTGGTAGCCAAAATGCAACTGTTTCAGTTCGGGCAGGACTTCCTCGGTATGTTCGGCGGACTCGCGGGAATAGTGCGGCTCGTAGCCGGGATCAAGCGCGCGGGACTGTTTGCGCAACCGCTCGGCCTCGTAATTGGTTTCCGTCTTGATGCCGTGTTTCTGATTCCAGAGGCCGATAGTCAATTCAATCAGCAGTTCTGCCCCGAACCGTTCTTCAACCGAACGCTTCGGGTCGCAGGCCCAATCGGCAAAACTTTTTTCGCCGGCAATCATTGCCCTGCAATTTGCGCCGAATCCAAGGCATCGTCAATCCAGACCGTCACTCCCACCAGCGCGATTTGAGCCAGCGACTTTCCGGCGGTGGCGCGGGCGTGGTCGTATCCGGCGACGCAAGCCAGGCATCTGTCACCGGGAACACTTGAAATTCACCCGGCGCGGTGGCGGTCGGCGTGAAGCAAGTCACCTTCATCAAAAAACCTTCCATCTTCAACCCGCCCGCGTCCGCCGTCATGGTGATGTTCTGTTTGGGATGAAACGTGCGCAGCACCTTCAGAAATTTCATCCTCGGCACATTGCACGCGCCATCTTCCATCACCAGCGCCTCGATGCCCGCCGTGACGTTGTTTGCCTCTACAAACACCCGCGCCGCGCACGCCGAGAGCCGCAGCATCCGTTGCTGCGCCCCGGCCACGCCACGTTCAAACTTCAACTGCTCAATCATCCGCTGCAAGGCAATCCGCTCGACGGTGAATTTCATAATCTCACCCCTAAAATCCAACCTTCAATTTCCGCCTGCGTCCGCGCTTTTGGCTCAAGTGGTGGTTGGAAAAATTCTGGCAACGAACCATCCAAGTCCGCACTTCGCAGCCACGATGCCACGGAAAATGCCGCGTGCTGGTCGTCGGTGCGGTTCTCCGTTGGAAATTGCCGCATCCACAATGCCGGATAAACTTCCGCCAGCGCGGAGCGTCCAGCCGGAATTTCCCAGCCATCGAACGGCCAGAAATGCACGCGCCCACCGCAACGCTCGCGGATGAATCGCAGCCACGGCAGACCGGCGTGGGTGGATTTTGCCACCGACCCCTGGCAGTCGAAATGAAAAACCGATTTCGCCGCGCCTGCGCGCAACTCCGTCAGCCGCCGCCAGCGCGAATTGCCCGACCGCACCGCGCCGTTGCCGTTCAAACCGTCGCGCACAAAATCCACATAAGTATGCTCCGCGTCCGTCGGCCAGTGCTTTTGAAAGTCGTCGAGAAATTTAGGCCAGTCGTGGGCGAGTTTGTGTTTTTCAAAATACGTCAGCGGAAAAGAAAACCCGTGGTCAATCCCCACCAGCGTCGGCTTGCCGCCGGACAACTGCGCCACCAGCCATTCGGCGAGGCCACGCCGCGTCCAATACTTGCGCGGACTCGGCGGCGGCAGGACTTCACGCGGCGGCATCACCCAATCCGCCGCATACACCCGCAGCCCGCGCAAACTTTCCGTGGGCGTCTTCGCCCCGGAATAATCAATCCCGATATATCGCTCAAACTGCGGCATGGCGTCATCCTTGCGCTTAATAACTCCAATTCTCGTTCGCCAGCGGTTCTGAATTTAATTCTTTCCGGCTCATGCGCCAAGTCGGCAGGTGTCGGTCCATGATGGACGTGAACCGCTCGGTGTGATTCCGTTCCAGCAGGTGGGCCAGTTCGTGGACGACGATGTATTCCAGACACGACGCCGGTTTCTTGGCCAGTTCGAGATTCACCCAGATGCGACGGGCTGCAATGTTGCAAGTGCCCCACTTGGTTTTCATTTTCTTGATGCCAAACTCATCGGCCCGAACGCCCAAGATTGCCTGCCATTTTTCCAACAGCGCCGGAATCAGCTCCCGCAGATGCTGGCGATACCATTCCTGCAAAACGCGGTCACGCTGCTTGACTGTGGATTCCGGGCGCACATACAGTTCGAGGACGGAATTGCTGCGCCGGACAACTTTCGGCACGCCTTCGATTTTGATCACCCGCAGCCGATAACGCCGACCCTGAAAGTAATGACTCTCACCGCTAACCATTTCACGGCGGGATTGCCGGGGTTGAGCCACGAACCGTGCCCGCTGCCGCTTTATCCAGCCGAGTTTACCGACCACTGCTAGGCGCACCGCCTCGTCCGATACCGCCAACGGTGTTGCCACGCGCACACGTCCGTTCGGGGGATACACTCCCAGATGCAGATTCTTGATGGCCTTTCGCACGACGGCCACCTCAACACCACCCACGGTCATTTTGTGGCGTTCAATAATCATTCTGCTTTTTCACCAGCGTCAAAACCTTGTCGGTCAGCACGTCATCGTCCTTCAGCACCTTTTTGATGGCGTATTTGACCTTCTTCACTTTGAAAATGTTATCCCGCCA
Organism: uncultured Verrucomicrobia subdivision 3 bacterium; assembly: GCA_903827955.1. GTDB lineage: Bacteria > Verrucomicrobiota > Verrucomicrobiia > Limisphaerales > UBA11358 > UBA11358. The sequence goes on along the minus strand of CAIKKJ010000140.1, from coordinate 9,739 downwards.
GTTGGCCTCAGTGCTGTTGTTGACCGCATCATTCAATGCCATTGCCAGCGGCTCGTCCTTACCCAGATTGTCATACAGTGCCCGGAGTGCCGTTGTGTTCAGGGTTTTTGGATACGTTCCGCCGGTGCTGGGATTCTTAACCTGCTTTGTCAGCGCGACGATTTTCTCCAGATACTTTTTGTAATCCAATGCCTCTTGTTTCCGCTGTAGAATCAAAGCATCCAGCAATTCTGACATCCGGTCGTAATACTTGGGATTGATGGGCTGCTCATCAATGATGAGCTTGCGGACATTGTTCTCGATGGTTTCGGCCACGGCGGTTTCGTTTTGCCGGATGTTCTTGGGCAAGGATTTCACTGCGTCCGCCCCACGCTCAACAATCAATTGAATCAGCGACAAATCATCCAAATCCGACACCCGCTCGCTTTCCTCCGCGCGAATGTAGGCGTCAATCAGATGCCGCATCGCTGGTTCGTATTGTTTCAAGTCAATGGCGTCGCCGCTGTGCAATTTAATCTGGGTGCGGAGGTTTTCGTAAAACGTCACCTCAGTTTTGATTTTGGATGCTTCGGCGTCGGTGAAACCGGCTTCGGTCATTTCCCCGGCAAGGTTGGCATACGCGCGAACCAGCGCGGCGGTCAGTTTGTAGAGCGAAAGACGTTTCGGTTCATTGGCCTTTAGCTGCTCGGCGTTGCCTTGGTCTTGGGACGAGAAATAACGGTAGAACGCCGCGTCGTCTCTGGGTGCTGCGACGTGTTCACAGAGCGCCTGAACGGATTCCAACGCCGCCTCCAAATCCTCACGTCCTTTTTCCAAACGATTTTCCAGCAGGCCCGCCACGTCTTCCTTGTCGTAGGCATCGAACGCGCCGGACGTGTAATCCTGCACCGCACCTTCGAGGCTTTTGAACAGGTCTTTGTAATCAATGATGTAGCCGTAATCCTTGTCCTCGCCGTCCAGCCGGTTCACGCGGCAGATGGCCTGAAACAAGCCGTGGTCCTGCATCTGTTTGTCAATGTAGAGAAACGTCGCCGGTGGCGCGTCAAAGCCGGTAAGTAATTTGTCCACCACGATGACCAGCTTCAATTGGTTCGGTTGCTCGATGAACTTCTTTTTTGCCTCGGTCTCGAATGTTTCAATCTTTTTTACGGCTTCCTCTGGTGGCTCGTTGAACCAGTCGGCCAGCATTTTTTTGTAGATGTCGTATTGGCGTAATTTTTCGGTCAGCCCCTCGCCACTCTCCTCGCCCTTGATTTGCGAGGCCGTGGGTGAATACGAGGTGATGATGGCGCATTTGCCGCGCAAATCTGTTTTGTCGAACAGTTCGTAAAACTTGCACGCCTGATAAATGCTGCCGGAAACCAGCAACGCATTACCGCGCCCGCTTTTCAGCCGGTCACGGGTTTCCATGTCCATCAGGACGTCGGCGACAATCTTTTCCAGCCGGTCTTGGCAACTCATCACCTTCTGCATCGTGCCCCAGCGTTGCTTCAATTGCGCCTTGGCCAAATCCGTCAGCCCCTTGGTTTTCAGTTCAAACCATTTATCAATCTTGTCCTGCGACACGATGTTCTGGTCTATGTCCCGCGCCTCGTAGCGCAAATCCAACACCACGCCATCTTTCACCGCCTCGTCAAATTTGTAGGTGTGGATGTAGCGGCCAAAGATTTCGATGCTCTTCTTCTTGTCGGATTTCAGCAGCGGCGTGCCTGTGAAGCCGATGAACACCGCGTTCGGAAGAATCGCCTTCATCGCCTCATGCAAATCACCGGATTGTGTCCGGTGACATTCATCCACGAACACATACAAATCGCCCTTGGCCAAAAAGTCTTTGGGCAGGGCTTTTTTCACTTCTTCGATGTAGCCCTTGATGTCCCCCACTTCCTCGCCGTCTTCCTTGCCGCCGAACTTGTGAATCAGCGAGCACATCAGCCACGGCATCGCGGCGTTCAGGCGGGCAATCAAATCCGCACCGCTCTTGGTGCGGTAAATGTCCTCTTTGACACCGAGGAAAATCTTTTCAATCTGCTCATCCAGTTCCGTCCGGTCGGTGATAATCAGCACCCGCGAATTCTTCACGTTCTCGCGAATCCACTTGGCCAGCCAGACCATGATTAAACTTTTGCCGCTGCCCTGCGTGTTCCAGATGATGCCGCCCTCACGCCGACCCATGAACTCCTGTGACGCCCGCACCGCGTAATACTGGTTGTGACGGCAGAGCTTCTTTGTCCCGGCGTCGAACACGATGAAGTCATGGATGAATTCCAGCAGCCGCGCCTTGCTGCAAAGCTGAACCAAGGCCGCGTCGAGCAACCCCAAATCTTCAGTAGCAAACTTCGGGTCGGTTTCCTTCCATGTGAGGTAATACTTTTCCTTGGTTTCGATGCTGCCGTAGCGCAGACCTTCGGCGTCGTTGCCCGCCAGTAGCAATTGCGCCGTGGAGAAAAACGGCTGGATGAATTCCTTTTTCTGGTTGTCCAGATTTTGCCGGATGCCCTCGGCCACGGAAACGGTTGAGCGTTTCAACTCCAGCACACCGAGCGCGATACCATTGACGTAAATCACCACGTCGGGGCGTTTGGTGTGCGCTTTGGCGTCGGCGGCGAGGACGGTCACTTCTTCGGCGATGGCGAAATCATTATTTTCGGGATGCTCCCAATCAATCAGGTGAACCGTCACCGAGTTCTCGCCCACGTCGGGTTTAACCTTCACGCCGTAGCGCAGCAGGCCATAGACTTCAAGGTTGCGGTCGTAGAGGCTCTTGCTCGTATCACCAGCGGCCTTTTCGAGCAGGTGCAGCGCCTTCGTAATCAGCCCGTCGTCGTAGCCTTGTTTGGTTTTCAGGAAGGCCCGCACTCGTTCCGCCTCAATGTTCCGGTTGCCGACGCGCTCTTCCCAATTGCCGAGATAGGTGTAGCCCAGACAATGCGGATGCGATTTATCCGTGAACAGCTTCACCACCCGCTGCTGGGTTTTGCGTTCGATTTGGCCGATGGTGCTCATACGAGTCTGGTTTTGCCGGTCAGCAATGTCTGCATCATTCCTTGTTTCAGGTCGCGGGTCTTGTCGCGGCGCTGCTCCAAGGCCGCAATCTCCACGTCCATGTCCGACAGCACTTCGGCGATAGCGGCTTGTTCAGGCAAAGGAGGAAGGCGTAACTGGAAATCTTGAACCATTCGTTTGTTCAGATTCGATTGAGTGCCTTGCTGGCCCATTGACTTCACTGCTGTCTTTAGAGCAGTCAAGCAGTAATAGAGAAACTCATTGTTGAGATTTCCTTTGGGACGGATGCCTAGAATTGCCTGACTTGAGCAGAGTGGAATACCGGTCATGCTGCATTCGCCGAGAGACGCATACATCGCGTATAGCACCGTCCCAACTGGAAACATTTGCGCCGCGCAATTCGCAAACCCCTTCTTGGTAAGATTTCGGTCAGTGCTCAAGATTACTTTGCCACCTTTGGTCATGTCTGAAATCGAAACCCACGGAATTTCTCCGTCGTAATAATCAGAAACAGAAGATGGAGGCGTGCCGCCACTCCCCATTTCCGCAACGTCCCCCAGCAGCTTCACCGTCCACTCACCGCGAAAGCCGGCCAGCCGTTTCTTGCCGGTGAGGAGTTGCTGCATGGCGGCCTGTTTGAGGTCGCGCTTTTTGGCGATGAGTTGCTCCAACCCGCCAATCAGTCCATCAACATCGCTCAAAGCCGCCGCAATGACGCGTTGTTCTTCTCGGTTGCGAGGCAGCACAACTTGCATCTCGGTGAGAGTTCCCATCGTGATGTATGGCGTGTTGCCTGCATTTACCTCAACGCGGATTCGCTGTTGAAGGTTTCGGTCGAGAAACAATTTTATAAACTTAACGTCGGACGAAAACTCGCTGATAACGTAAGTGCGCTGATAGGCGTTGAACTTCCCATTGTAGTAATGAACATAGCCGACGTTAGCACCGTTTCCTGATACGAGCAGTGCTTCGCAATCAAAAGCGTAGCGGTCAATTCGATATGGTTCGCTCGCGCAGGTAAAGAATGGATAGTCGCCATCAGCCACCATCGCATTTGCGTCGAGCTTTCCGGTCGTGACGCGACCGCAAACATCTCGGAGCGTCTTTACTTCCCAACCGCTTGGAATCTTTTCTGAATTTAATTCCACACCGCCCCCATTTTTTCCAGGTGCCCATCCACCCGTGCCGCCAGTGTTTCCACATCTTTGGTCAGCTTCGGTAGTGGCGTGGCATATCGTTCCGCCAGTTCCTGGATGCGGCTGGTGAGCGCCTGCGACACGCGGTTTAACTCGGATTGCACCGCCTCGACCAGTGTCGCCAGCCATTTGTCATCCACCACCAGCGTCTTGATTTCGTCCACGGTCAATTCGCCGTATTTTTCCGCGACCTCGGCAGCCAGAGCCTTTTGCGCGTCCTTTACCTTTTTGCTGGCGGTAGATTCTTTTTCAATCAGGCCAAGATATTCTTCCAAAAGTTTGCGCTCGTCCGCCGCGTCCTTGTCGCCCTTGATTTCCTTGAGCCGCGCCGTGACGCTGACCTTGCTCAATTTGCCTTTGTCCGTCTTGCCATCGGCCAGCAAGCCATCCTCGCCGCCATGTTCTTCATCCATTTCCTCCATCTGGCGGGTGATGTCATCGCGTGCGGCTTCGAGCTTTTCAATTTTCAATTTTTCATCCAAAAAATACCGCCGGATAATCAGCGATTCAGGAATCAGGTCGGTGTTTGGCTTGCCATCAATCTCGGCTTTCCAACCATCATGGACGAGCATGTAGCAATCGTCCTGCATCGTCTCGGCCCAGTAATCCATCAGGTGCTGATAGGTGTCGTAAGCATCCAGCAACGGAGCCTTGCGGAAAGTTTCCAACAGGTCTTCGGACAATTCCTGAATGAGCTTCTTGGGCTTGCCGCCAACCATGATGCCTTTGAGAACCGGCGTGTTCGCCTTTTTCCATTTGGCAAACAACGCGGTCACGGATTCGTTGAATGTCGTAAATTCCGGATGTTTGAAAATGGTGGTTTTGATGTCCCCGGCAGGAACTTTGAGCTGGGTGTAATCTTTCCACTCAGCCTTCTTGAACAACGTGGCGCGCACCGCCGGAAATACTTGCCAGTATTTATCCAAGCCGTCCACGTCGCGGTCGGGAATGCCGCCGCGCAAGTGGGCGTCAATGTCCTGCAAATCTTCTGGCTCGGTGCTGTCAATGTAGCGTGGGAGATTCAGGTTGAAATCATTCGCCTCAATGTCCGCCACCGGCACGAGTTTGGAGAACCGGTCAAGGGCAAGTTGGCGCGTGAACGCATCCACGATTTTGTGGATGTCTTGGGCGCGCAGCCGGTTTTTGTTGCCGTCCTTGATGAAGCCCTTGGAGGCATCAATCATAAAGATGCCTTTGCGGGCGGTGGCATTTTCTTTGTCGAGGACGATGATGCAGGCGGGAATGCCCGTGCCGTAAAACAGATTGGCGGGCAGGCCGATGATGCCCTTGATGAGTCCGCGCCGGACGACTTCCTTGCGGATGACGGCCTCCGCGCCGCCACGGAACAATACGCCGTGCGGCAAAATCACCGCGCCTTTGCCGGTGCTCTTGAGCGAGGCGAGGATGTGCAACAGGAATGCGTAGTCACCATTCTTGGCCGGTGGAATCCCGAAGTCGAACCGATGAAATTCGTCGGCCTGCGGATTGAAACCGTTGCTCCATGCCTTCGTCGAGAACGGCGGATTGGCGACGGCGAAATCGAACGTCATCAAACTATCGCCATTCTTGAAATACGGCGTGGACAGCGTGTTGTCTTTCCAGATTTCCGCCGTCGGGCAGTCGTGCAGAATCATGTTCATCTTGGCCAGCGCGGATGTGGCGTTGTCCATTTCCTGCCCGTAAATCGTGACGCCATGCGGCGCTTCGGCGGCGGCCTTGAGCAGCAACGAACCAGAACCGCAGGTCGGGTCATACACCGTCTGCTTGCTGGATTTCGCACCGGCCATGCCGACGACCCTGGCCATGATAGTCGAAACTTCGGCGGGCGTGTAGAACTGGCCCTTGGATTTGCCGGATTCCGTGGCGAAATGCCGCATCAGGTATTCGTAGGCATCGCCGAGGATGTCATCGCCTTCCGAACGGTTACCGCGAAAATCCAGCGCGGGTGTGTCGAAGATCGAAATGAGGTTTGAGAGACGGTCAACCATCTCTTTGCCCTTGCCCAATTTGTCGGGGTCGTTGAAATCCGCGACATCAATGACGCCCTTGAGATTGTTGGCTTCAGCGAGCTTGCTGATGATTTTGTTTATCTTGTCGCCGATTTCCTTGTCGCCCTTGAGCGCCACCATGTCCGCGAAACTGCCGCCCTTGGGCACGTCCAGCATGGCGTCCTTCTGACCGGCGTATTTGTCGGAGACGTATTTGACGAACAACAGAACGAGGACGTAATCCTTGTATTGGCTGGCATCCATGCCGCCGCGCAATTCGTCGCAGCCCGACCACAGAGAACCGTAGAGTTCGGATTTCTTAATCGCCATGAGCGAGGTGATGATGCGGCAATGGGTCGTAGAATTCAAACCGATTGATTTGCCGTGCAGACGATCCCACGCCGCACTGCCACTTCGACCAGAAAATGTGTCTGGCCTCCAATCCGCGCTTGGTTCGCATTCGTCTCATGCTCGCGAGTGTTGGAACAGCCCGCGCGCAACTTTGCCGGTTTTAGAAAAGCGACACTGCGGAAAATTTGGTGCAATTTCCCGATTGAAGGGGACTTTAATTTGAGGCTTCACAATTAAAGGATGGCGTGCCATCCTTTAATTTGTCCGGCTGAAATTAAAACTTGGCTGACAGGCATATTTGTATGAAGCGTGGATTAACCGGCTATTACACTCCGCTCCCGTCGGGGGGCGGGGAGACCGCCCGTGCTTTCATCCCCAAACCGTTGCCGCCCGAACCGCCGTTGAAACTGGACGTGGAAATCCAGCATCTCGTCGAAAAGGCCATGCTCGCGTTGGGACGTTTGGACGGGCTGGCCACGGTTTTGCCTGAACCGGCAATTTTCATTTATTCCTACGTCCGCAAGGAAGCCGTGCTGTCGTCGCAGATTGAAGGCACGCAGTCGAGCCTGTCCGACTTGCTGCTGTTTGAAAAAGAAGGTCTGGCCGGTGTGCCGCTGGACGACGTGCAGGAAGTTTCCAATTACGTCGCCGCCATGAATTACGGGTTGGAACGGCTGAAGGAATTGCCGCTGTCATTCCGGCTGCTGAAGGAAATCCACAAAGTTCTGCTCGCCAAAGGTCGCGGCAACGAGAAAGAGCCGGGGGAATTTCGCCGTTCGCAAAATTGGGTGGGCGGTTCGCGGCCCGGCAATGCCATTTTTGTGCCGCCGCCACCGGATCAATTGGGCGAATGTCTCGGCGCGCTGGAAAAATTTCTGCACAACGATCCGGTTAAAACACCGCTGCTAATCAAGGCGGCGCTGGCGCACGTCCAATTTGAAACCATCCATCCGTTTCTGGACGGCAACGGACGCTTGGGCCGGCTGCTGATCACATTTCTTTTTTGTGCCGAAGGCACACTGCGCGAACCGCTGTTGTATTTGAGTTTGTATTTCAAGCAGCACCGCCAGCAATACTACGACCTGCTTCAAGCGGTTCGCCTGAATGGCGATTGGGAAGCGTGGCTGCGATTTTTTCTGAAAGGCGTTGAGGAAACCGCGAATCAAGCGGCGCAAACGGCGCGGTCGCTAATGCAACTGGCGGCAGCGGACGAAAAACGGATTCAGGCCATCGGCAAGGCGGCTGGCTCGGCTTTGCGCGTGCATCGGCTGCTCCAAACCCAACCCATTATCTCGGTCGCCACAGCATCGAAGGAATTGAGTTTAAGCCCGCCGACAACGACCGCCGCGCTCGGCCATTTGCAGAAGTTGGGAATCGTAAACGAAACGACGGGGCGCAATTACGGACGACTTTACGCCTACGCGGAGTATCTGAAAATTCTCAACGAAGGCACTGAACCGATGCGATAAATCCCCAGCCAGCGCCGACCGCATATCGCTTCCAAAGTCGCCTTTTGTAAATAAATTTTGCGCGCATGAATCGGTTACGCCAAGTCATCCGCCCGCCGCGAGCTACCCCCCCCCGGTCGCCCTTTGGACAAGGCAAGAAAATTTTGGGGACAATTGTGGACAACGAAGGTGCGTTTAAGGGTGTCATCCTGCGTGATGCCGTCTCCGCGATTGAAAAATTGAACACGCATTATCGCCTTTATTCACGGCCTCAACACGCACGTCCGCGCACAAAAACGAAGTGCGCGGCCTTGGCTTCGAATCCCACCCCTTCCGCCATATATGTTTTATTATCAAGCATATATTGGTGCTAATAATCAACCCCTTCCAAATTTTACCCTCGCTACGTTTTCCAGATTGAGCCAAACGTATAAGACTGGCGGGCTTCCGAGCGATGGAAGGGTAAACGGGTCGTGGCCATGTGGAAGGAGATGAAACCTCCATCGCGTTCAGAATAAAAAACATGAACCCCCAATGGCCACTGCTTTTGCCGTAGCCATGCCTGGGTGATAATTGATTGAGAGAACCAATAGCGTGGCACAGTTTGGCCCAAGATTTTTCTTCTGAATTGCCGTATTCACGCCACTGAAGGTTTCTGTGTAAAGCAATCCACGGGCAACACCAGCGCCCACCCTCACCGCCAGCAGGCCGTTCAAAGTTTTTTCATCATCTTCATTGCTTCGTTGGTTTTGCAGGTTTAATTGTTCACGGCTGCCATTTCAACTGGTAAAACGCCGGACTGGGCTTGACTCCGCCCAAATCCATAAACAAATCCACCATGTTAATGACCCCGTTGGGCGCAGCCTGATTGGTCTGCACATCCACCCATACCGACGAGAACAGATTCGTGGAACGTTCCAGAATGTAGGAAAAGTAGGGTATGCCGTAGGCCGTGACCGTGTTGGAGGCGGGGCTGGTGAAGTTGTAGGCCGTGATGGAATTGGTTCCCGTCACGCTGCCTGGAATCACAATGTTCACATAGCCGATGTTCGTCCCGCCGAAACCATCGCTGATGCCGTAGCTGATCTGGTCGTTCACATTCTGGCTGTTGATGTAGCCGATGTAGGCGTGGGCGTTGGTAGTCACGATGCTGCCGTCCAGATTGGTGCTCCAATTCAACGGGAACAGGTTGACCCCGTTGGTGCTTTGCATAGTCACGCTGGTCAACTCCACGGTATCACCATCCACATCGCTCCAGTTGGTCGCGATGTCTGATAGTTTAATAATTAACGCCAAACCTGCCGTCCGCATCACGGCCGTCACATTGGCCACCGGTGGATGGTTCGTCACAATCTGGTTCAGGTTGGTGGTGTTGCCGATATAATTGCCATCACCCAGATAGGCCACAGTGATGAAGTTCGTCCCGCGCGGCAGATTCGTGATAGACAGGCTGGTCGCAATGCCACTACTTACGCTGTTAGTGCTAATCGGTCCGTTGGTGGAAGAGAAAACCACGTTGCCGGTGGCGTTGGTAGGCAACGTGGCAATGTAGGAGACGGTGTCCTTATATCCGGACGGATTTTTAGTGGAGGTCATCCCGACGAGAGTGCTGCACCGGCCAGTTGACGATTTACGACACTGGTCCGGTCATGGGCGGCACCGCCAACAACAACGCGATGAATCTTGGCGCAACTAATAGCACCGTCACCGTGCATCTCTACGGCCTGCCGAACGTCGTCGGCTGGATGAACGG
>CAIKKJ010000139.1 GCA_903827955.1 uncultured Verrucomicrobia subdivision 3 bacterium | reverse complement strand
CCGCTGCCGATGGTCAACAGATTCGTGCTGGAATTGAGCAGGTTGCCGGTCATGGCAATCTGGCCACCGGAAAGCGTGATGGCACCAGATCCGGCTCCGACGTTGAGGTTGGAAATGCTCTGGGAGCTGTTCACGCCGATGGTCCCGGCGCCCAAACCGTTGGTGGAGTTGCCGAGATTCAGAGTGTCATTGAACGTGGTCGCGGTGAGTGCCGGCGCAAGCAATCCGGCTGGGTCAGTGGTGACAAAGGCGGAGGTTCCCCACGTGCCGCCGGCCGTGCCGAAACCGGCAGTGGTGCCATTGGCATCCCAGTAATAGGTGGCTTGCGCCCAGACGGACTGGGTAACCAAGACCGACGAAGCAAAGGCGACGAGGGCGAAGGATTTTAGGATTTTTTTCATGTTTGGATGGTTTCAGGTTTTGCCGGTAAACTGCATTTTAGGACCAATCGCGAACTAGCCTTTTCAGTGAACTTAATTTTATATTGTTTGCTCTGCGGGTTGTTTGTGCGTTCGCCCCGCCATCTGGCAACTGCCAAACGCAGACACACAACGGCACGGTTATTCGTCGAATTGCAGTGCGGTGTCATGTTTCGACTGTAGCACTGGGAATTGTGGCCAGCTTCAATTAAGAATGCATTTCGAATTAGTTAAGCTGGTTAGTTAAGTTGCGCTCGCCGGTGTCACTGAACAACTCCGGAGCCTTGTGTTTGCGGCGTTTAACCACTGCGGGCCAATCCTTTCAGGTCAAGTTTTGGGTGCAGTTAAAAGCCAGTGCTGACTGACCAAGACGGCTTTGACGCTTCAAGAGGAAAATTCAAAAACGTGGGGCTTGCAGGCAATACGACGGGCACGCCAAGGCTGGGATTCAACTGGCGTTGACCAGTTCCGCCAGCGACACGGCTTCAATTTTTTTAGCCAGTGAATAGCGTTTCTCCCCAGGATACACCACGCGCAGTTCGTCGAGTTTAAGGTCAGCCAGAGCGATGCGCATGGAGGGCGTGAGCGTGGGGGCGTCCGTGCGCTTGCACTCAATGCCAATGCGCCGTCCGCGTCGGAAAAGCACCAGATCAATCTCCGCGCCGTTGTGCGTGGCCCAGAAATAAGCGTCGTCAGGCTGCAATGCCTTGAGAATTTCCTCGACGGCGTAACCTTCCCAGGAGGCGCCCACTTTCGGATGATGTTCCAGATCGCGCTGATTGGAAATGCCTAGCAAGGCGTGAAGCAGGCCGCTGTCGCGCACATAAATTTTAGGAGCCTTGACCTGGCGCTTGCCAAGATTCTCAAACCACGGCGGCAGTTGCCGGATCATGAACACGCCGGTCAGCAGGTCGAGGTAACGGCGCACGGTGGATTCGTTGACAGCAAGGGCACGCGCCAGTTCAGCTGCATTCCAAATCTGGCCGTGGTAATGAGCGAGCATGTTCCAAAAACGCCGGAGGGCGAGCGCGGGAATCGTCACACCCAGTTGCGGCAAATCCCGCTCCAAGAAGGTCTGGATGAACTGCTGCCGCCACACCAGCGAGTCGGACTCTGTGCGCGCCGTGTAGGACAAAGGGAAGCCGCCACGCAACCAGTGCCGGGGCTGCGCCGACGCGCCCAGATCGGCCAACCGGAAGCCTTCGAGCGGGATGGTTTCGAGTCGGCCAGCGAGAGTTTCCGAAGATTGTTTCAACAAATCGGGCGCGGCACTACCGAGGATGAGAAAGCGAGCGGGCAGCGGCTGGCGGTCGGCCAGCACGCGCAACAGCGGAAAAAGTTCTGGTCGCCGTTGGATTTCGTCAATGACCACCAATCCTTTGAGCGGGCGCAAGGCCAGCTCTGGCTCGGTGAGGCGGGCCAGACTGGCGGGATCCTCAAGATCGAAGTAATTGAGCGTGCCGACGGGCACGAACGACCTAGCCAGGGTGGTCTTTCCGGATTGGCGCGGGCCGAGCAGCGCGACCACCCGGCTGCGTTTCAAGGCGGCGCGGATCCATTCCGATTCAGTTTTCCGAGTAATCACGCCCGCCAGACTAGCCATGAAATCCCCGCAGTCAATGCCGGAATAACTTGGTTCTTAAGTTTAATACTTCAGGCGATAGAACACGGACGGAGTTTCCGGGTTGATGGTGTTCGTATAGGGCGGTGCCGAGGCAGGCAAAGCGACTATCGACCAATTTGTCGAAAGTCCGCTGTTTAAATCATTGGTCTGGATCTGCAAGGTCCAGCCCTGGCCCACTGGCCAGCTTAACACCAACTGGTTTCCGTTGATCATGGCGTTGGTAAGGCTGACCGGGG
>CAIKKJ010000138.1 GCA_903827955.1 uncultured Verrucomicrobia subdivision 3 bacterium | reverse complement strand
CCAGCCAGTCTTTCAACGGAACCAACCACGCGGGAGCAATCAGCTTGCGTTCCGGCGTTAACCGCCGTTGCAAACTTTGCGCCTGCAAAATTCTGACGAGCAAAAAAGTCAGCGCGGTCAGCGGCGCACAGAATGTTTTGGCGGATACCACGGAAACTAAAACCCACAACAGCGGCCACACGGAGGCATTGGACAGAATGCTAAAAAAATACGGCATCGGCTGGCAGACACGGATTGTTCGCGCCCAGCGCAGTTGATGTTTCCAAACCTGCGCCCAGTTCATCGGCGCATCCCAACATTCCACCACGACGGGACAGAGCGCAATGCGGTGGTGATTTTTGGCGACGCGGTTGCCGAGCTGGTAATCATCCGCCAAACAGTCGGCCAGTGATTTGAACCCGCCGATTTCAGCCAGCGCACGCCGCCGGACGAGAATCGCCGCCCCGAGCGCAAAATCCAGCGGCTTGAGCATCTGCGATTGCAAAACCTGGCTCCAAAAATCGGCGTTGATGGCGACGGCTTCCCAGCGCATCGCGGTCGTCGTGGGATTGGCGAGACGATAAAAACAGTTCACCAGCGCAGTTTTTTCATCGCGCAGCGGCGCGACAAAGCTGGCCAAAAAGTCCGGCGGCACGCGCACATCGGCATCGCAGACGATGATCAAATCGTGCTGCACCAGTTGCTCCAGTTGCGCGAGCTTCGCGACCTTGGCATTCGCGCCTTCAAGTTTGCCGCAAACGACCAACTGCGCGTCGCAGTCAGGATTTTCCGCGAGCAGCGCGCGAACGATGGCACACACCGGATCCTTCGGATCGGCGACGCCGAACAGGATTTGGGTTTTGCCCGGGTAATTTTGTTTCAGCCAGCTTGCCAGCGAATCGCGCGTCGTGCCATCACAACCCTTGAGCGGTTTCAAGATGGTGACGGCGGGCGCGAAATTTTTATCCGCTATTTTTTGGTGCAGCGGAAATTTTCTGGCCGCAAGCCATTGCCAAAGCGCAAGGGCGCAGCTCAAGGCTGCCAGGATGCCGAAGTTTAGGTTCAGGAAATTCACCGCGGCGATGAAACGAAAAATCAGGCCGCCGCGCCAGCGGATTTCACATCCGGATGTTCGTCAATGATCAGCACGCCATGCGGCGGCAGGTCGTAATTGCCCATGATGTTATTGCCGGTGAGAAAGTCGTGCATCGGCTTGTAAAATTGGACGCGCACCTGGGAATTTTGGTGGTTCAACAAAATATAAATGCGCGAACCTTCCTTCTGCCGCATGGCAACCTCGATATTTTCCGGCACCTTGAGCAACGGCTGCAAGCCGACGGTCTGGCGCAGCCAGGTGACGAGGTCGAGGTAAAAATGCTGGTGGCTCTGCGTGCCGATATAAATCGCCTTACCGAGGCCGAACGTGTTTTGCGTCATCGCCGGCTTGCCGGCATAAAAATCTTTCGCAAAGTTTGCAAGAATCTGGCAGCCCTTCGGCTCGATGAGGTCGCACCACAATTTTGCCGGATGCAGATGGCTCGTGGGAAACGCACCTTTGAAGGTAAGATGATTTTCCTCGTTCGGCGGCAGCACGTCGAACTCCTGCACTTCCATGCCGAACAAGTCCGTGAGATCGTGCGGAAAGCCGGAGTCCGTCGCCATGTTATTCTCATCCACGAGGCCGGTGTTGAACGTGGCGACGAGCGTGCCGCCGTTCTGGACGTAAAGTTTCAACCGGTCCGCCTCGCCGCCGGTCAGCAGGTGCAACGACGGGGCGAAGACGATTTTGTATTTTGAAAGATCCTCGGAAGGCCTTGCAAAATCAACGGGAATATTGCGATCGTGTAGCGCATTGTAGATGAGTTGAATGTGCTCGCGCAGGCTGAAAAACTTGTTCGGCTGGTTCGGCTGCGACAGCACCCAGTCGTTTTCATGCGAATACAAAATGCACGCCTCGGCGACGACTTTTGTGTCTTTCAACGCCGGCGCAAGCAATTTCAATTCTTCGCCGATCTGGGAAATTTCGTTGTAAGTGCGGCGGCTGCCTTCGAGGTGATGCGGCAGCACCGCGCCATAAAATTTTTCACTACCGATGCGCGGCTGGCGCCAGCGGTAATACAAAATTCCGCACGCACCGCGCGAGATGAGCTGGTAGGTGAAAAGCCGGATGATGCCGGGGCGCACGAGCGGGTTCACGTCCTGCCAGTTGACGTGACCGGCTTTTTGTTCGATGACCCAGAAACCGTTGTCGCCGTCGGGCGTAGTAATGTCCGATTTTTTCAGCGAACGCAGCATGTCAATATCGCACGCCAACTCGGCGGACTTGGCCTTAATGGCGGCATTGCTTTCGATGGAAACAAAATCCAGCGCATCCGCCATGTCGAAGTGATCAAACTTCCGCTGCAACGCGCGCAGGTTGGTCGTGACCGGACGGCCGGGCGAAAGTTCGCGCAGCACATCCGCCTGCATCCGCGCGTAGGCCACGATGGTGTCGCTGCAAAAACGGTTCCAGTCCAGCAACAGCGCCGGATTGTGCATGGCCGGGGCAAACTTCGGCATGGGCACTTCGTCAAACGACGAAACGAGCTGACCCCAGTTGCGCAGACCGAGGCGGTCGTTCAATTTTTCAATCGTCTCGTATTTGAGCTTGAGCCAGTTCTGCCACTCGAGGCGCGAGTCCTCATTGAACGACCATTCGGACTGATGCCCGCCGAGACCGCTGTCAATCTGCCACGCGACGAGGTGTTCATGCTGGCCGAGCGCCTTCGCCATATTTTCCACGATGTGCTTGGAGGCGTTCCAGAAAATGTCGTTGTTGAAACAGACGGCGCGACGCGTGCCTTCGTGCTTCACGCGGCCGAATTCATCCACGGGCAAAATCTCGGGATGTTTTTTGGCGAGCCAGATGGGCGGCGCGGCGGTGGGCGTGCCGAGAACGGTTTTTATTCCGTGCTCGCCCAAAATATCCATCACACGCTTGAGCCAGTCGAAATCATATTTGCCCTCGGACGGTTCGCAGAGGCCCCAGGAAAATTCACCGATGCGGGCGACGTTGAAGCCGGCGGCGCGCATCAGCTGGGCGTCCTGTAGCCATTGTGCTTCGGGTTTGTCGGCGGAGCCGCCGTGGGGAAAGACCCATTCTTCCGGGTAGTAATCAACGCCAAAATACATAGTAAACCTCGGGTTGAGTTGACACTAAAACCAAACCGCCGCGCGTGCAATGAAAATCGCAGGCGCGGCGGCGGAGAATCAAACCGGTGGTAATTTATTTTCCAAACAGGTTGCCGAGGCCTTTTTTCAGCTTGTCGGTAGTGTCACCCACGGCTTTACCGGCGGTGTCGCCCGCGCCTTTGATAAGGTTGCCGGCGGTCTTGCCCATGATGTCCTTGGCGCGTTCACCCACGGCTTTGATGGATCCGGTGATGACTTCGCTCAAAATCTTCTGCGTCAGTTCAGCGGCTGTGATACCGTCCGCGCCGGTGCCGAGGTTAGTGAAATGAATGTCCGGAATCGTCACGCTGAACGGTTCGCCTTCCATGCCGGTGATGCGCGCAGTGACTTTAATACCGCTCAAGAGCAAGTCGTCCACTTCAATTTTTTTCGCGGACTTCTTTTCGCCAGCCGGTGCGGCGGCGGGTTTGTTGGTGTCCGCAACGCTGGCAGCGATGGCGTTGACGTTGTCCAAAATTTTCTTGAGGTTGTTTTCACCAAATGGATTTCCTTCGAGCGTGATTTCGGGCGCAACGACCTGCACCGAGCGGACGACGATCTTGTCCGACAGCAACGAGCCGGGCACGACGCTGACGGCGGCTTTGCCGAGACTGATGGCGTTGGTGGATTTGTAAGTGCCTTCGGGATTGCCGATGACGAGGCCGGTGATGCCTGCCGAACCGGACAACGCCGAGATGCTCACGCCAGCGACGGTTACGGAAGTTTTGGTAATGGCCGGCGCAACGGTTTCAATGCCGGCCTTCACAATCTTGTCGAGGCACAACCCAGCCACGATCACGGCGGCCAGACCGAGCACAACGACGAGGATGAAAGTGACAAGGAGAATTTTTTTTAGTTTTTTCATAATTAAAATTAAAATGGCAATGTTTGAAAAATAAAATTGGCGCAAGTATTTTACGCCGCCAGCAGTTCGCGAATGCAATCGGACAATTCCTGAAGCTGATACGGCTTGGAAAGAAAACGGTCAGGCTTCATCGGGGCATCGGAAAAAACATGTTCATCCACCGTGCCGCTGACGAGGATGATTTTCTGATGCGGATTGATCCGGCGGCATTCGCGCACCAAATCCATGCCGCTCATCCGTCCCATCGCGTAGTCAGTGAGAATCAATTCCGGACGGGCGAGCGCGTATTCCTTGAGCGCGGTTTCAGGGTCGCGAAAGGTGCGCACCTCGCAACCGAGCGGTTTGATGATGACCGCCGCCAGCTCCAGCAGCATCGGCTCGTCGTCCACGACAAACACGGTGGGCTTGGTGGCTGGATGATTTCCGAAAGCATTCATGATTCCCCAAAAACTAGGTTTTGAAATTAGCACCTCGCCGTGTTGCGCGGCAAGCCCCAATCTTGAATTCAAATTGTTCAAAAAAAATGGATTGCTTACAGCTTCGGATACGATAGTTTTGGCACGGCAAAACCCGCCACCCTCCCAAGGAACTGCTGCATGAAAAAGAAAACAGCGTCCATACCCACAAAAACCAAACCGGCCAAAACTACGCCGAAGCGGAAAACGCTTCTCAAAGCGGCGGTTGATGCCGCCAAAAAAATCCTCAAACCCGCGCGCACCAAAAAATCTGCGGCGGTGGAAACCGAACCGCCCACCGCCGTCCGCCGGCCTGCTCCCGCAAAAAATGAAATCGAAATCCCGCCCATCCTGCTCGAAGGTGATGGCCCGGCCACGATTCCTGCCAGCGGCCCCGGCGAGAAATATTCCCTCGGCGCTACGCCGCCGGCGCAAAAATTTTCCGGCGGTGAACTACCGGAAAGTTACGGCACCAAAAAATTATTTCTCACCGCGCGCGACCCGCACTGGCTTTATGCGCACTGGGATCTGACCCGCGACCAGCAGCAGCATTTCAACTCCGAATCCACCGACGACCACCTCATCCTGCGCATTTATGCGCACAAAATCGAGGGCCATCCGCTTTACGAAATCCACGTCCACCCGGAATCACGCCACTGGTTCGCACACGTCGAACGCGCAGGCAGTTCCTACATTGCCGACCTCGGCTATTATTCCGCGCTCGGCCGTTGGATGCGCGTAGCCGCCTCGGCCGCGACCGTCACACCGCCGGATGCCGCCTCGAAAGAGGATGCCGCAGAATTCGCGACCATTCCGTTTGAAATTCCGTTCGCGCGCCTGATGCAGATCATTGAGGAAGCCGTGCAGAATAACATCCCGCTCGCACAGGCCATTGAAGAACTGCGCCGCCACGGACATCCTGATTTGCCGAAGTTTAATTCCTTCGCCTCCGCCCCCACTGGAAATTATTTTCCGAAGCCGAGCACTCCGTCCACGCCCGGCCCGGTGCGCGCATGGACGCCGCAGCAGGAGCAAGCACTCGCCAAAATCATCAATATTGACCAGTCCCGCCGCATCTGGATGGGCTCGCTTGAAATCACCGAACTCATCCGCCGCCGGCTTTCACAGGATGTCACCTCACCCACGGCCGGATTCGGTAATTCCAGCCTCGGCCTCACCAACCCGACCAGTCCGCTCGGCGGCGTTGCTGAAGAAGCCGCCAAAGGATTTTGGTTCAACGTCAACGCCGAACTAATCATCTACGGCGCAACGGAACCCGGAGCGAAAGTCACGCTCGGCGGCCATGAAATCAAACTGCGCTCCGACGGCACGTTCAGTTATCGCTTTGCGTTGCCGGACGGAAAATATGATCTGCCCGCCGTGGCCGTTTCCGCCAGTGGCGACGATGCGCGTGCCGCCGATTTGAAATTTATCCGCGAGACGCAATACCTCGGCGACGTCGGCGCAACGCCGCAAGATCCGGCGCTCAAACCGCCGACGCCGGACAACGTGTAATTGACTGTCATGGAAACGCCGCAGCATGGAGCGTTGAACCTAGTCCGCATCATCGGCGTGATGCTGGTAGTCATCACCATTCTTGAACTGGGTTTTTATTGGGCGGAGTGCGCCCTGCACAAACCGCATCCGTTGCCCGTGGAAAAAATTCCGCTGGCGCTGCGGTTGGTTCCCGCGCTGCTCGGCTTCGCGATTTTTTTCAAGGCTCGCGCCATCGCGCAATGGATCACCGACCAGCTTGATTTGTAAAACGGTATGCAAGGCTATCTCTCCATCATTCTCCACGCACACTTGCCGTTTGTGCGGCATCCGGAGCATGAAAAATTTCTCGAAGAAAGCTGGCTCTTCGAGGCCATTACCGAGACCTATCTGCCGTTGGTTCAAATTTTAGAAAGCTGGCGGCGTGACGGCATCATGGCACCCATCACGCTTTCGCTCTCGCCCACGCTGTGCGCGATGCTCGGCGATGAATTGCTCCGGTCACGTTACGAACGTCACCTCGTCGGCCTCATCGAACTGGCGGAAAAAGAAATTCATCGCACGCATTGGGATCGCGCCTTCCGCGAACTCGCCTGGATGTATCACCACCGGCTTTCCCTCGCCCGCGAGACGTGGAGCTTTTACAGCGGCAACCTGATCAGCGCCTTCAAAAATTTTCAGGACGAAGGCCGCATCGAAATCATCACCACCGCCGCCACGCATGGGTTGCTGCCGCTGATGAACGGTCATCCGCCGTCCGTCCGCGCGCAGATTCTGACCGCGCGCGATCACTACACAAAATGTTTCGGCCGTCCACCGCGCGGCATCTGGCTGCCGGAATGCGCTTACGCCGTCGGTGTGGAAAAATATTTGCAGGAGGCGGACATCCGCTGGTTCACGCTCGACACGCACGGTCTGCTGCACGCACAACCGCGTCCGCGCTACGGCACGTTTGCACCGGTGTTCACGCCCAACGGCGTGGCGGTGTTCGGCCGCGACTTCGATTCTTCGCGCCAAGTCTGGAGCAAGCACGAAGGTTATCCCGGCGACCCGCGCTACCGTGATTTTTACCGCGACATCGGCTTTGATTTGGATTTTGATTACGTCCGCCCGCATTTGCCATCACCGGACAATCGAGGTTTCACCGGTCTGAAATATTTCCGCATCACCGGCAGCGGTCAGAAGGAAATCTACCAACGCGACCACGCGCTGGCGGCCGCGAACGAACACGCCGCCCACTTTCTCGCCGAACGCGTCACGCAGGTGTCGTCCGCCGCCGCCATCATTGATCGTCCGCCCATCGTAGTGGCGCCGTATGATGCGGAATTGTTCGGTCACTGGTGGTATGAAGGCCCGGAATTTCTGGACGCCCTCGCGCGCAAAATGTTTTCCGAGCAAAAAGTCGTCGAGTTGATCACGCCCGGCGAATATCTCCACCGCCACCCGACGAACCAGATCGCCACGCCCGGCGCGTCAAGCTGGGGCGAAGAAGGCTACTGGCGTGTGTGGTTGAATGAATCAAACGAATGGATTTATCCGCACCTGCAAATCGCGCAGGAACGGATGACCAAGCTGGCGAAAAAATTTTCCAAGCGTGCCAGCGGGTTGCAAAAACGCGCACTCAAGCAGGCCGCGCGGGAATTATTGCTGGCGCAGGCAAGCGACTGGCCGTTCATTCTACGCGCCGGCACGAGTCCCGACTACGCCCGCCGGCGCGTGAAAGATCATCTGCTCCGCTTCATCGCGTTGCACGACATGCTGACGATCACGCGCGTGGATGAAAAATGGCTCGCCGAAATCGAGTCGCGCGACAATCTGTTTCCCGACGTGGACTGGAATTACTGGAAGTAGGCAAGCGTTACTGAATCCGAATCATCGTCTCATCCGGCGGCAAACCGGCCAGTAATTCTGCGACCGTGCTCCCCTGCCCCGGCAAAACCAACTCCGGCGCAATTTCGCTCAACGGCTGCAACACAAACCGGCGCAGATGCGCGCGGGGATGCGGCAAAATTAATTCCGGATTGTTGCGCCGTTCGTTCCCGAACGCGATCAAATCCAAATCCAGCGGACGCGGCTCGTTCAAAACTTTTTTTGGCGCGCGGCCAAAAACTTTTTCCAGATCACGCAATTTTTTCAGCAGCGTCTCCGGCGTCTCGCCCGGCTGCGGAATGAAACCGACGACGGCGTTCAGAAATTTCGCCGAACCCGGCGGGCAGTCCACCGGCGAAGTTTCCCAGAGCGACGACCGCAAGACGGGATGGTCGGTGATGAACTTGGCGTGCGTGATTGCCGCCTGAATGATTTCACGCGAGTTGCCGAGATTGGAGCCGAGGGCGACGATGGCGAGCATTGGCTCAAGCTAGTCGCAAAAGCCGTTTCCGCGCGAGAAGGAAAATCAATCCAGCATACACAAGGCTGCCCGGCAGAAAGTAGGTAAACGCCGCCCATGATACACGACCATACATGTAACTCGAATAATTCAACATGAATGCGTAGCAGAGATGTCCTCCTGCATTGAGAACAAATAGCAATCCAGCCAAAGCTGCTGGTTGAGTTGAAAGTTTTTCTAAAAACTGGCCAAGCTTGCTTTCGGGTGATTTGAACAAACGCCAGATGATCAAGGCGGTCAATGCCATCGGTATGGCAGTGCCAAAAACGATGTAAGAGATAGTCGCCCAACCAAAAGACGTGCTAGCCATGTTCACGGAGCCAATTTGCAACACATGACTGACCGAGAAAAAAATCTCCTGAAGCGCACTCCAAATTTGCATCGCAATCAAAGCCCATAGACAGCGTTCCACCCAAATATTCGCGGCGTTCATTTTCCCAAACTCTTTACCCAACGTCGCGCCGCCGCCCACACGTTTGGTCGCCACCAGAAATGATTCCTCGGCGGATAGGTCGCGTGTCTGCAATACGGAAACGGAGTCGCGCAGGTGCGTTTCGAGTTCGTCGAGATTCTCGCCACGGATGGCGGGCGATTGCGCCAAGCCATCGCGCCAGTGTTGAATCGCGCGGTTTAGGTCAAACGGGGTTGGTGTTTCCATAATTTTTCCATGGTTTCGTGAACGGTGAGCCAGTTTTGTTTTTCCACCTGCAAAGCTTTCCGACCTTCCTTGCGTAGCCGGTAGTATTTCCGTTTGCGTCCGGTCTCGGCCTCGCGCCATTCGGCCTCAATCAAATCCTCTTTCTCCATCCAGTGCAGCACTGGATAGAGCATCCCTTCCGTCCATTCAATCTTACCGCCAGACAGTTCGCGCACGCGTTGGATGAGCGCGTAGCCGTAATTCTCGCCTTCGGTCAGCACGGACAAAACCAACGGCACGGTCGAGGCGGCGGCGAGTTCCTTAGTAGGCATGGCGGCACTATGCCTAGCGTTGCGATGCTTGTCAACCGCAATTTTTTAGAATGAATTTCCCAGGGGAGTTTTAACCACAAAATGCGCAGATAACGTAAAGATTATTCTGCGGATTGCTAACGGGAAATTTCTCTGCGCTCTTTGCGTTCTCCGTATTCATTTCAACCCCAGCACGTCCTGCATGTCATAGAGGCCCGGCTTTTGTTGGACGAGCCATTGCGCGGCGCGGAGGGCGCCGTTCGCGAAGGTGTCGCGACTGGAGGCTTTATGCGTGAGTTCCACGCGCTCGCCGGCATTTGCAAAAATAACCGTATGATCGCCGACAACATCGCCACCGCGAATGGCGTGGATACCAATCTCACCGCGTGTGCGTTCACCGACGATGCCCTTGCGCCCGTGCCGCAAAGCTTCCGCGAGTTGCAGTTTGCGGACGTCGCCGAGAATCTCCAGCAACGTCGTGGCCGTGCCGCTGGGCGCGTCTTTCTTCAAGCGATGGTGCATCTCGACGACTTCGAGGTCGAAGTCCGGGCCAAGAATTTCCGCTGCCTTGCGCGTGAGCCAGAAGAGCGTATTCACACCGGTGGAGTAATTCGTCGCCAACACGATGGGGATGGCCGATTGCCGATTTACGATTGCCAATTTTTCTTCGACGGAAAATCCCGTCGTGCCGATGACGATAGCCTTTTTATTTTTCGCGCACAGTTCAACGACGCCGGGCGTGGCTTCGTGAAAGCTGAAATCAATCACCACGTCGCCCTGGCTGATGACGGCGGCGAGGTCATCGTCACGGTCAATCTGCGCGACGACTCGCAGCGTGGAAAAATTCTTGGCACACGCAATGAGCGCCTGCCCCATGCGGCCTTTGGAACCAGTGATGATAATTTTTGTGCTCATGATTTTGAATCAGGCGGAAAGTTCCACGAAGGTGTCCTTGTTGGCAAGCATTCCGCGCAGTTCGCGTTTGTAGCAATGCTCGTCCGCGACGACCAGACCTGCGGATTTTTTTATGTCCACGAAACGGCTGGCCAGTATTTCAGATTCCTCCCAATCCGACAGTTTCAACCGCGTGGATTCGCTGGGCTGGCAATACAAAACGTGGTCGAACGTGGCGCGGGCGTGAACCTTGCCATCGTGAATGTGGACAGTGGGGAAAAACAACTTTGCCTTCGAGGAAGGAAATTCAAACGCCATTGGATGCACGGTTTGGCTGCCGGGCTTCAACTTGAAAACGGTAAAGCCAAAATGTTTGTAGTCCGGCATCTTGGCGAACAATTCGGTCGGCAGTTTGAAACGTTTGTCCAGCCGGTTAAAATCTTTGACGGTCGGGACGAAGGACGCCTCGAAATTGCCGACTTGGACGACTTCCAATTGTTTAATTGATCCTGTGTTTGGCATGGCGGCGGCAATACTATCCGTCCCCCATGTTACCGGCTTCGGAAATCCCGCGTCCAAATCGCTGAAGAAATTTTTGTATTCTTCGAGGTTGATGAAGCGAACCGCTTTTTCGTCCGAACCCTTTTTGATTGGAATCGGCAGCACCATCGCGAGCGGCTTCGCCATGCTGACCGTCATTGAATAGACCACGAACTGTCGACCAGCCTCACCGATGCGAGCGAAGATGTTCGTCGCGGACACGGATTTGACAGGGCCGGAAAAACAACACATGACTTACTCCAGCACATCACACCGCTTGAGCGTGGTGCGCAGGACTTCCCAGTTCTTGGGCGACATTTGCACGAGCGGCAGGCGGTATTCTTCGTTGATCATTTTCATCATCGCGAGCGCGGCCTTCACGGGCGTGGGGTTCGTCTCGATGAACAAATCTTTGAACAGCGGATAAAATTTTGCGTGCAGTTGATACGCCTTCTTGGCGTCACCCCGCGTCATATAATTCACCATTTGCGAAACCTCTTTCGGAATCAAATTGGATGCCACGCTGATGACGCCGTTCGCGCCGACCGACATGAAGGGCAACGTGAGCGAATCGTCGCCGGAAAGAATTTCAAACTTCGGCCCGAGCGCGGCGCGCAGTTGTGACACGCGATCGCAGCTTCCGCCAGCTTCCTTGATGCCGACGATATTTTTGCAGTCGTGCGCGAGGCGTTTGACCGTGTCCACGGCAATCTCGACACCGCAGCGACCGGGAATGCTGTAAAGCACGATGGGCAACTGCGTCGCCTTGGCGATGGCCTTGAAATGCTGGAACAAACCTTCCTGCGTTGGCTTGTTGTAATACGGCGCGACTTGCAGCGAACCGTCCGCGCCCGCCTTCTCGGCTTCTTGCGTGAGGTAGATGGCTTCCTTGGTGGAATTGCCACCCGTGCCGGCGAGCACTTTAATTTTACCGGCGGCGAATTTCACGGACAGCGCGATGATCTGGATGTGCTCGGCGTAATCCACCGTGGGTGATTCGCCGGTGGTGCCGACGGGCACGATGCCGTTCACGCCGCCCTTGATTTGAAATTTGACGAGGCGTTCCAGCGCGGCTTCATCCAGTTCGCCGCCGGCAAACGGCGTGACAATTGCAGTGTAGGTTCCCGTGAACATATTCAATAAAGGCGGGCAAAATAGCAGAAAAACCTTCTTTGGCGAGAATGATTTTGCCGTGCCACTTTGGCCGCACGGGAAACCTGGTAGAAATCAGCCCTGCTTTTCAGGCTGCGGCTGACCGGGTTGCGGCACATGGGCGACGACCAGCGGATAACGTAATTTCATCACGTCATCCACCAGCACTTCGATGAAATAAGTTCCAGCAGTTTCGAATTTCACGTTGCCAAAAACAATCACGCCGCTGGCGGAGTGCGACGGATCGCGCAGCTCAAATTTCATCTCGCCTTTGCTGACGACCGTGGTCTGGTCGGGAGCGATGAGGCGGGTGTTTTCGTTGAACTGGCCGATGCCTGCCGTCCAGCGGTTGTAGATGCAGATGCGCCCGGCGACGACCGGCAGTTGCGGCACGCGGATGATGTTCACCACGCCGATGAGGAAAAGATTTCCGTTGGCTTCCTGGCGGACCTCTTCACATATGAGCGAGCATTGGAGATCGGGGAGAATTCGGGTGGCTTGCATGAAAAGTTTTTAGTTTTAGATTTAAAGTTTTTAGTTTGAAGATTGTTCCGCTGCGCGCACGGTGTTTTGCAGCAGCATCGCAATCGTCATCGGACCGACACCACCGGGATTCGGCGTGATTTTTCCGGCGATGGGCTGGATGTTTTTGAAATCCACATCACCGACCAGCTTTGTGCCGGTCTTACTCGTGGCATCCGGCACACGGTTCACCCCCACGTCCATGATGACCGCGCCAGGCTTGACCATGTCGGCCTTCAAAAATTCCGCCACTCCCAACGCCGCAACGATGATGTCCGCGCGCTGGCAATGCGCCTTGATGTCCCGCGTCGCCGAATGACAGATGGTCACGGTGCTATTGGCGCTTTTGCCTTTCTGGCAAAGCATCGCCGCCATCGGCTTGCCGACGATGTTGCCGCGCCCCAGCACGACGACTTCTGCGCCATCAGTCTTCACCCCGGAGCGCACGAGCAATTCCACGACGCCCGCCGGCGTGCAAGGTTTAAAACCCGATTCATCGCCGAGCATCAGCTTACCGACATTGACCGGATGAAAACCGTCCACATCTTTCGTCGGCAGCACGCTGGAATAAATCACTGACTCGCGAATCTGTTTGGGCAGCGGTGCCTGGACCAGGATTCCGTGAAGATGTTTGGCCGCGTTCAGCTTGGCGATGAGCGCGAGAAGTTCCGCCTCGGAAGTTTTTTCCGCAAGCACGTGGGTTTCCGAAATGATGCCGAGTTCGGCGCAAGCCTTTTCCTTGCGTCCGACATAAACCTTGGAGGCCGCGTCCTCACCAACGCGCACGAACGCAAGGCCGGGAACAACCCCGCGCGATTTCAGAACTGCCACGCGCGCGGCGAGTTCGCCCTGGATTTGCGCGGCAATCGCGCGGCCGTCAATGAGATTGTTCACCACAGGCCGAGATGATACCACGGCTTCGATTGTTTGGGGTTGGCCGGTGCGGGAACCGGTTCCGGCAGCAACGACAGGCCGTTGGTGGAGAGGACGTAAATTTTCTGAACCGTCAACACCGGCGTCTGATGCCAACGCGCATCGAGACCTTCCTCGCCGGTGACGCTGATTTTCAAACCATTGTAACGCGAGAGATTCAAGTTCGTCGTGGTGCTGTAAAGATAATTGATGGCTTTGTCATTCGCCGGATCATACAACTCGAAATATGTCGGGGCCACGATGCTGACGGAGCGACGGACATTGCCTTCGTGCGTCACCACGCGCGGCGGCGGCGGCGGCAGGTTCGTATCGGTCACGACAATGATATTTGTCTGCATCAGCACAGTCGGGGTTTCCACCGGTGCGGGTGCGGGCGCAGCCGCTTCCGGTGCAGCAACTGGTGCTTGCGCCACAACCACCGGCGTCTCGGTCACGGTCGTCGGCGTCGGTGCCGGTGTTTCAGTGGACGGCGCGGGGTTTGACGGCACATTGCCGGTGGCTTCCTGCTTCAGATACATTGCAGCGATGAAAGCATACGCGCTGGCCGGCGCTTCGATTTTGGTCCAATCACCTTTGGCACCGGCTTCAGTGACAGCCGTGCCTTTTTCAACGACGCCAAGCACGGAATAATTTTCACCGGGTCCGCCGCGCAGATTCAATTTCTTTGGCGTGACCGTCTTGTTGGTCGCGTCAATGAACTTGGAGTTGACCCACACGGTCACATTAGTCGGCAGGGAAATTTTCGCCCATTGCGCAGGTTCATCGGCTTTGTGCTTGTCGAGCGTAATCTGGCTGATGACATTCACGGCATCGCCTTTTTGAACGTGCGCAATGACTTCGCCCTTGAGTCCGGCTTGACCGCGGACGTTGACATTGTTCACGACAACCTCTGCCGAACCGGCGGCAAGCGTGGCGGGAGCTTCGGCAAAAG
The DNA here is from genome assembly GCA_903827955.1 of uncultured Verrucomicrobia subdivision 3 bacterium. Classification (GTDB taxonomy): domain Bacteria; phylum Verrucomicrobiota; class Verrucomicrobiia; order Limisphaerales; family UBA11358; genus UBA11358. Next base: position 7,145 of record CAIKKJ010000138.1, on the reverse strand, counting down.
CAGTTTTCTTGGGCGCGGCAGCTTTGGGCTTGGCAGCGGCGGCTTTCTTTTTCTTTTTGACGACGGCCTTTTTGGCGGGCGCATTCGTTTTCACTTCGGCGGGCACGGCGAGCACCGGTGCCGGCACGACCATCGACGCGCCGTTGGCCGGCGGCGGAATGGTCGGGAGGGAGTTTGTGGAGTTCTGCGCGGTCGCACTCACGGCAACCATCGCGCCCAGCATCAACCAGCAATTCAGTTTCATAAATCCGAGATCAAAGTTTTGATTTCCGCTTCCGACAGCGTCCGCCATTTGCCCGGCTTCAATTCACCGAGCTTGATTTTCCCAATCTGCGTCCGCACCAGTTTTTTCACCGTCACATTTTGCGATTCAAATAACCGGCGCACCTCCCGGTTTTTGCCTTCGGCCAGATCCAGTTCCACCACACTCTTGGAGTGGCTGCTGGCCAGCAGATGCGCGGACAATGCCTTCAGTTTTTCCCCGCCGTCATAAATTCCCGCGACAAAATTCCGCAGCATTTCCGGCAGCACCTTGCCTTCAACAGTCGTCACATATTTCTTGCGGATGCCGTAGCGCGGATGCGTCAGGCGCAAGGCGAATTCTCCATCATTCGTCAGAAAAATCAATCCTTCGCTTTTGAAGTCCAGCCGGCCTACGGAATTCACCGTCGTCCATTCCGCTGGCAACAGGTCGTAAATCGTCGGCCGTTTCAACTCGTCGTTGCGCGAACAAACACAGTTCAAGGGTTTGTGGAGCGCGATGTAAATCTTCTTTTTAACGCGGACGATTTTTCCGTCCACCGCGACCGAGTCGTGCACGGGGTCAACTTTGGAACCGAGCAGGCGGACGGTTTGGCCGTTCACCATCACGCGCCCGGCGAGAATGAACTGCTCGCCGGCACGGCGTGAAGCCACACCGGCGTCGGCGAGAAATTTTTGCAGGCGAACGGTCAAAGCACGGAGTGCGTCAGGCGTCCGGCTTGGTCTTGCGGAGACCGGTAATGCGGTCGCCGGCTTTACGCTGGCCGCGCTTTTCAAGGATGGCGGTGCGTTCAAAACGCTTGAGGACGTTGCGCTTGCCGCCCAAAGTGGACGCCGCGCGGAGGCTGCGATGCTGTGACATAAATATATTTTTTGGTTTTCCGGTTAAAAACGGACGGCGAGCATACCAGACAAAGCCGTTGCCGCAATGCTGAATTTGGTGGACGCAGTGTTCAATACGAAAACACCCGCACGCGGAAGAACTGCGTCGGCAAGTTGGTCACCGGAAAATTAAAATCCAAGAAGTTGGTCACGCTATCCTGCGTGACACCGTAATCCTGCCAATTCAACAAATCACCCGAGCGTTCCAACTGGTAACGGAGGCCGGCGATGGCGTTCCACTCCAGATGTGCCGTGTTGCCGGAATTGGTCAGCGAACTGGCAAGCGTGGGATTCAGCGCGTCGCTGACGGAAAAATTTTGTCCGCCTAAATCACCGAGGATATTGGCGTAGCTCCGCTGTGCTGGAGTGCATGAGCCATAGATGACCGGTGCGAAAGCGGACGACGAACCCGGCGGCGCGAAAAATGAAAAACTTCCGTCGTGCGCCGTCACGCTGCTGCCCACCGGGACGCCTGCGAGCGGCCAGCCGTTCGTGAAGGTCACCGTGCCGCTGACGTGCGGCCAAGCGATGCTGAAATTGGCGGTGACATAATTGCTCGTGCCGGGCGTGCGCGGATTCGCCGGCAGCCGCACGGCATAATCTCCAGCGGCGGTCTGCGCGGGAAATGAGAGCGTGAGAAAATTTCCATCGTTCGTAAGCGAGAGCTGGTTGCCGGACAAAACGCCTGACGGTATGACGAGTTCAAAATCAGTTGCCGCTGGAAAATGCGGGCCACCTGTCAACGCAAACGTCACACTGGAAACCGGACGCGTTAAAACCCCGGACGGAAATTGTCCGAGAAAATAATTGGTGGGCACGCCGCTGGATTGAAAAACAACCTGGCCCGGCCCGCCATCATTAGCGGTGTAGTGGCCGCGCACGCCGCCGTTTGCGGTGAGCGCGCCTTCAAAATAATTTGTATCCGAGATTCCCACATCGAGAAATCCACCGCCGCCGCCGCCGGCGTAAGGCCCGGCATCCGCGCCATTGGCTGCGACGCTGCCGTGTCCGAAGAACGATCCGGCACGCAGAAAAATTCCGCCGCCCGATCCACCGCCGGCGCCGCCGTTATTTCCGTTCGCCCCTAATGTTCCTTCGAGATTCAAATTGCCCACTGCTTCAAAGTGGATGGTTCCACCACCGTAACCGCCCGGCCCGTTAAAACTGCCGCCGCCGCCGCTGCCGGGCGTGGTGAAGTCTCCATTGGTGGCCCCACCGGCAGCCGCCGAGTTCCAGCCCCAGCCACCCGCGCCCGCGTGACCACCGCCACCACCGTAGTTACCGCCGCCCGCGCCGGGACCACTTCCGCTCGACCAGCCGTAACCGCTCGCATCAATTGCAGAAGTTGCATCCACCAGCGCGTTGCCGGACAGGGTAAGGTTGATGGGTGCGAGCAACGCCGCAGGAATCACGCGCGCGTGGTTGGTCATCATCAGCCCGAAGAAACCAAGAGGTGCATCAGCTTCGACGACCGCATAATTCAGCACGCGCAAGTCCACGAGGCCGGTGAAATCAGGCACCGCATTGGTCAGGCGCGTGATGGCACCGGAGTAGCCTTGGTTGTCAATGGTCAGACTGTTCAAGTTAGAATTCCGTTTCTGATAACTTGTCCCCGCGCCGCCTTTTTGTCCGCGCGTTCCAAATCCCCCAATGGCGGAAATGCTGCCGGAAAAATTATTCGCAGCGGAATAAATCGCGATGCGTCCGCCGCCTCCCGCGCCACCGTAAGCGCCATTGCCACCATCGGCACCGATATAGCCGTTGCCGGAGAAATTTTCGGCCGTGAGCCGGATGCTGCCACCGGCTCCACCACCAGCGATGACAAAGCCGGTTTCGTTTCCGCCTCGTGCGGTAACGCGACCATCCACCTGCAACCCGCCGGTAACATTGAGGATGATGACGCCGCCACCCGCGCCGCCGAGAGAACCATCATTGCCTACGCCACCATTCGCGCCGCCGCTGCCAGGCAACGACGGCATGGTGATGGAATCGTAACCGGTGCCACCCGCAGAACCGTAGCCGGGCTGGCCGTAACCGCCGTCGCCGCCGTGCGCACCGCCGCCGCCGTAACCGCCGCTCCCGCCTAGCCCCGGGCCGGCATCATGCGCGTAACCGGCGGAATCCGCGTTCACACTTGAATTGGACGAGATGAGGCAATCACCCGTGATGGTGAGGTTGATCTGGTTGTTCGTTTCACCATTGGAAGCTGGCGTGTGGGTGAGCATCGCGCCGTTGGTGAGCAGCAAACCTGCAAGGTTGTGTTGGCCGTCGAGCGTAAGCGTGGCGGCGCTGAGGACAAGCCGAGTGTTCTCAAGATTGGTTTCACCCGTTGTCAAACCGGCGACACCCAATCGCCCGGCGTTGTCCCAAATCAAATTGGCCGGCACCGCCCCGGCGACCTTACGATAAATTGTGCCGGGATTGCCAAATCGCGAACTGCTGCCGCCGCTGCCGCCAACGGCAGAAACTACGCCGGAAAAATTATCCGTGATGGAATAGATCGCGATGCGCCCGCCGCCACCGCCGCCACCCCCATACCCGCCATCGGCATTAAGCGAACCGCCACCAGAAAATTTTTGCGTCTCGATCCATATGCTCCCGCCCGCACCGCCGCCCTGATCGGCTGCACCATGACCGGCACCGCCGGTGACACTGATGGCGCCATCCACTTGCAACGAGCCGCCAACGATGAGATGCACCACACCGCCACCGTAGCCGCCATAGTGGTAGCCGAAATAGGGATTACCCGTTCCACCACCGCTGCCAGGTTCGCCGGGCTGGACGATTGAGCCGTAAATGACACCGCCCGGCCCGTAATAATAATTACCGTAGATGGCTCCACCGGCGCCGCCGTGTCCGCCGCCGCTGCCACCATAATAAACATCGCTGGCACCCGCGCCCGGTCCGGTGCCATTGGCGTAACCGCGTCCGTCGGCATTGATCCCGGAGTTGCTGGTGACAACGCAATCACCCGCGATGGTGAGGTTGATTTGATTCGTTGGCTCGCCGTTGTAAGCCGGCGTGTGCGTAAGCGTCGCGCCGTTTGTGAGCAGCAGGCTCGCGAAATTATGCGCGCCGTCCACGGTGAGTGTGCAGCCACTGACGATGACGGGCTGGCCGTCATAATTGGTGTCGCCGCTGGCGATGCTGGTGCTGGAATTAAAAATCACCGCGCGCGAAATCGTCGGCAGTGAAGCAAGCAGGAGGACGGGGAGAAATTTGAAATGCACGAATGTTCTGAACATTTTCATGGAATTCCTTTGGCTGAACGGTGCCGCAATTTTGCTCCGCTGAAACCCGCTTGTCAAAGGCTTTGCTGGTTGGTGCGACCGTTTGAGTTGCCCGACTTCTCAATGATACGCCGCCGGGAAAAATAAATTCCAAATCCGTTCGCCGCCGAACAGCCAGATGACCGCCGCCAGCGCGATGTAAGGGCCGTAGGGTATTCTCGACGACATTTCGCTACGCCTCATTACAATTAATATCACACCTACAACCGAACCGATGAGTGAACTTGCCAGCAATGAAAAAACCGCACCTTGCCAACCGAGGAATGCACCGATTGCTGCCATGAATTTCACATCACCTAACCCCATCGCTTCTCGCGGCAACATCATCTTATCTGTCACAACTTCCATTTTTGACACGCTGTCAGGATCAAATTTCGCCTCGCCAATATTGAGTTTCCGCTGTCTCAATTGCAGTTGAACTGGCACATCGCGCCAAGAGCGAAATTGCATCTCAACTTTGCTCGCATGGAAGCTAATGGTATCATTCTTCCGATAAAAAATTTCTCCATACTCATACTTCCGGTCGTCCGGGCATAACCAAGCCTCTGTCTGTGTAAAAACCAAGTAATCCCCAGGTAAAATTTTCACCCCGTCTTTCCGAATCAAAATTTTGAATAGCGACTGGAGCCAATCTAACAGTGATTGAAATATATTCAGCTTAAGGCCAACAAGCTTTCCAGTTTCACCCAATGACAGTTGCCTTTTGAAAACCACCTCAACGTGCGGCACGGCATCCCGATTAAATGAATGTTCAGCGATCGGACTTTTGAGAACAATTTTTGTTTTAGATATTGCTACCATAATTTCCGTGTAACAACGATCGGGCAGTTCAACTCTTGCCGCCTGAAATCCAAACCAACCGGTTGTCTGGTGATAAAGTTGGTCTAAACCCAGATGTTTCGGCGGAAGCACGATGCCTGTTTCTGTAAATATGACCCGTGATTTCGCATCAAGATCAAGAATGTATTTTCCGAACATCAATTTGCCCAACCGCAGCACGGCATAAACAATGCCCGCACCCGCCGCGATGCCGCCCAGACTCAACACGGCGCCTTCGCTCCAGCGCGTCGTGCCGTGCAACGTGGGCAGCCAGATGGAAACAAAAAATCCCACCACCGCGCCGCCGAGCGTGATTTCATCGGGAATAATAAAATGCTCGAAGTCAATGAACGTGGCCGTGATGAGGCCGGCGATGAAAAGCGAATACGCCAGTGCGTGCCACGGCGCGGCGTGGCCGAATTGCAGCCAGCACGCAAGGAACATCAGTCCGGTGAAAAGTTCCACGATGAAGTAACGCGGTGAAATCGGCAGGCCGCAATTTTTGCAGCGGCCGCGCAGCGAGAGCCACGTCACGAGCGGCACGTTCAGGTAAAACGGAATCGAGTATTTGCACTTCGGGCAATGCGACGGCGGATTGACCACACTCAAGTCCAGCGGCATCCGGTAAATGCAGACGTTCAAAAAACTGCCGACGATGGAGCCGAACGCAAAAAACACGAGCGACCAGAAATGAAACGGAACCGCCGCCCAGTTGTCGGCGTTGAAAATGTTGTCGCAGAGTGCGCTCATGATTTGGTTCCGCCGTAAATATTTTCCTCGAGCGCCCGGCGCATCACCTCGAGCGGCGCGGGTTTGCCCGTCCAGATTTCAAATGCCTTTGCGCCTTGGTGCAGCAACATTCCGATTCCATTTGCGGTCTGGCAGCCAGCGGCTTTCGCGGCGGCGAGCAGCGGCGTTTCCGCCGGACGGTAAATCATGTCATACACGGCGGCAGCTTGAGCCAGCGAAAATTGTTGTTTATCCAGTGGCGAAGCGTCGTCAGCTTTTAAGCCAAGCGAGGTGGCGTTCAAAATCAAATCCACGTTTGTTTCGGGATAGCCAACAAAAACTTTCACCAACGGAAACTGTTTTTTGATTTCGCCGGCAATCTCTTCGGCTTTGCTCGCGGTGCGATTGACGAGAAAAAGCTCCGCCACATTTTCCGTTGCGAGTTTCAGTGCCGCCGTGCGCCCGGCACCGCCGGCGCCGAGCAGCAAAACTTTCGCGCCGCGCAACCCGACTTTCAAATCCTCGCGCAACGACGTGACGATCGCCTCGGCGTCAGTGTTAAATCCGGTCGCGCGGCCATTTTCAAATTTGATGGTGTTCACCGCGCCCCATTTTTTGGCCGACGCGTCCAGTTCATCCACCATGTCCACCGCGAGCAGTTTGTGCGGCACGGTAAGATTGATGCCGGCAAAGTTCATCGCCCTCACACCTTCGATGGCGGCGCGGAGGTTTTTCGGATCCACTTCGCACGCGACATAACGCCAGTTCAGGCCGTGATGCGCAAACGCCGCATTGTGCATCGCGGGCGAAGCCGACTGCTTGATGGGCCAACCGAACACCGCGCACAGTCGCGTGGCGGCGTTGATGAGGTTGGTTGCTGGCGGCGGCACGCGCAAATTTATACGCGGCATTGACGCGAGTTCAAAGCGTAAAGTCCGGCGTTCAGAAGTTGCAGGCGAGGCGGACGAAATAATTGCGTCCCAAAAGCGGGATGGGCGCGGCGCCGCCGTTGTAGGCTTGGCCGACTTGCAGATTCTCGTTCAGCAGGTTGTTGATACCGACGCCGACGGAGAAGTTTTTCCAGTGGTATTCGACGAACGTGTTCAGGTTCACTTCGGCCGACAGCGACGTTTCATTGCCGGGATAGGCGAAGACGCGGGCTTG
>CAIKKJ010000137.1 GCA_903827955.1 uncultured Verrucomicrobia subdivision 3 bacterium | reverse complement strand
TCCATCATCAAGGGCATCAAGTGCGTCGCCAACACGCTGGGCCTTTGCAACGATTTCATGGCCGAGCCGTTCCACAAGTTTCGCGCGAGCGAACGCGAACTGGTGCGGGCGCGCTTGCAGGAGATTGAAGCCGAGATTGCAAAGTTGAAATTGTAAGCCAATGAATCTAACCGCGAAATACACCAAAGCCGCGAAAATCCTAGTGGTTTTGCGATCCGTTTTTCTTATCGCGTGTTTCGTGTCTTTCGCGGTTCAAAATTCTTCCGCCGCCGATCTCGCCATCCTGAAGCCCGCCGACTTCGCATATCACGTTTCACGGTTCAACACGATGGAGGACGAGAACGTCACCAATTTCATTTCCAATGCCGATTCCTGGAACTGGCTGCAAAAGGAAATCCCGTTCTTCGACTGCCCTGGCCGCGAGGTGGAGGAGATCTATTATTTCCGCTGGTGGTCGTTCCGCAAACACATCGAGCAGACGACGAACGGTTTTGGCCTCTCCGAATTTCTCACGAAGCCGCAACCCATCAGCAGCGCGCTTGGATTTCACATCGCCGAAGGCCGCTGGCTACACGATCAAAATTATTTGGACGACTATGTCCGCTACTGGCTGCGCGATGAAAACTCCCGCCAGCAATTGCACAAATACAGTCAATGGCTGGCCGCGGCGCTCTGGCAGCGCTATCTCGTGACCGCTGATAAGAATTTCACGACGAATTTGCTTCCAGTCTTGGTCGCCGACTACCACCAGTGGGAAAGTGAAAAGCAACTGCCGGACGGGTTGTTCTGGCAATTTGACGTGCGCGACGCGATGGAGGAATCCATCAGCGGTTCGCGCACGGCCAAGAATATCCGCCCGACCATCAACAGCTACATGTTCGGCAACGCACAGTCCATTGCAAAAATCGCGCGGCTCGCCGGCGACAAAAAAGTTGCGGAAAAGTTTGATGCCAAGTCATCGCAACTGAAAAAGCTGGTGGAGCAGAAATTGTGGAGCGACGAGGCCGGATTTTTCGAGGTCGTTCATACCAATGGAAACTTTGCCGATGTGCGCGAAGAAATCGGTTTCATTCCGTGGATGTTCAGCCTGCCCGACGACAACAAAAACTTCAACGCCGCGTGGCCGCAGATGTCGGATGCAAAGGGTTTTTCCGCACCGTTTGGCCTCACCACCGCCGAGCGGCGCAGTCCATTTTTCCGCACGCACGGCTACGGTCACTGCGAATGGGACGGCGCGGTCTGGCCGTTCGCCACGTCGCAGACGCTTTACGCGCTCGCCAATGTCCTGCGTGATTACAAGCAATCGGTCGTCACGCCGCAAACTTACTTCGACGCTTTTCTGACTTACGTCCACAGCCAGCACGCGGACGGCAAGCCTTACATTGGCGAATATCTCGACGAAGTCACGGGCGGCTGGATCAACGGCAAGGGCGGACGCAGCCGTTATTACAATCACTCGACTTACGCTGACCTGCTCATCACCGGCGTCGTCGGCCTGCGTCCGCGCGCGGATGACACCGTGGAAATTTCCCCGCTGCTGCCGGACGGCGTCTGGAATTATTTCTGTCTCGACGGCGTGAAGTATCACGGCCACACGCTGACAATTTTTTGGGATGCGGACGGAACGCGCTATAGACACGGCAAAGGTTTGTTCGTGCTGGCCGATGGCAAAGAGATTGCGCAGGGAAACAAATTGTCGAAACTGACGGGGAGATTGCCATGAAAAGAATCCTCTCCCTGATTATTCTTGGAATGGTTTTGAGCGCCGACGCTGCGCCAAAAGGCCCGCCGCCAATTATTTCAACCGCCGCCAGCGGCCTGCACTACGATGCTGATGAACGTGGTAATCGCGTTCCCGATTTTTCCAGTTGCGGCTATGCGGGCGGCGACAGAGAAATTCCAGCAGCGCCGGTTCGCGTCACGGTCGCGCCGGTGAAAGGCGACCAGACCGCACGCATCCAAAGCGCAATTGATTACGTTGCCGGTTTGGCCGCCGACACGAATGGGATTCGTGGCGCGGTGCTCTTGCTCCAGGGTCGGCATGAAATTTCTGGTGGATTGCTCATTACGAATTCCGGCGTCGTGCTGCGCGGACAGGGCGCGGGCGAGGATGGAACAATTCTCGTCGCCACCGGATTGGATCGCCGCACTTTGATTCGCATTTGTGGCGGATACGAAAAATCCGCTCATGGCGGCTCCGCCCGTAAGGTTGCTGACGAATGCGTTCCCGTGGGCGCGACCAGCTTCCGACTCAAGGAGGCAAGCGGATGGAACGTTGGCGATTCCATCGAGGTGACCCGCCCGTCCACGAAGGAGTGGATTGATAAATTGGGCGCGAATGATTTTGGTGGCGGCGAAGGCGGCGGTTGGAAACCCGGCAGCAGCGACATCGTCTGGGATCGCGTCATCAAATCCATTGACGGCGACCGCGTCACGGTGGATGCGCCGATAACGACGGCCATCAAGAAGGAGTTTGGCGGTGCGTCGGTCGAGAACATTCACTGGCCCGGACGCATAAGAAATGTTGGCGTCGAGAACCTGCGACTTGAATCCACTTTCGATTCGAGCAATCCGAAGGACGAAAACCATTCGTGGTGTGCCATCACGATGGAGAACGTTTGCGATGCGTGGGTGCGTCAGGTCACGTTTGAGCATTTCGCCGGTTCGGCCGTTGCGATTTACGAAAGCTGCAAATGGGTCACGGTGGAAGATTGTCTTTCGCTCGCGCCGGTTTCGGAAATCGGCGGCTACCGTCGCCACACTTTTTTCACGATGGGCCAGCAGACGCTTTTCCTGCGCTGCTTTGCTGAGCATGGCCGGCATGATTTTTCCGTCGGTCATTGCGCCGCCGGGCCGAATGCGTTCGTGCAGTGCGAAGCCAGCGAGGCGCTCGATGACAGCGGTGCGATTGAAAGTTGGTCGTCGGGCACACTCTTCGACAACGTGCGGATAGATGGCAACGCGCTCACGCTCGGTTATCGCGCGGGCAACAACGCTGGCATCGGTTGGGCGGCGGCGAATTCTGTCCTGTGGAATTGTAGCGCTGCCGTCATCCGCTGTTGGAATCCGCCCGGGGCGCAAAACTGGTCATTTGGTTCGTGGGGCGGTTTCGAGGGCGACGGCGTCTGGCGCAACTCGAACGGGTTCACGAAGCCCGAAAGTCTTTACGCCGCGCAATTCGCCGGACGGACTGGACGTCGCGTGCAACTCATGTCGCGCGCGACGAAGGAATCCACCAATCCAACCGTCGAAGAAGCGGCGGCGCTCATCGCCGCCGCACGCCAGCCCGCGCCGCAACTGGCGGATTACATCGCCGCTGCTTCGACGCGCAATCCGATACCATGCGCGTCGGATGACGCAAAGCGTGTTGAAGAAATCTCATCTGGTGGCAGCCGAGGTAACGAGGCTCAAACTTCAAATCGGCAATCAAATCAGAGCCTCCTCACGTCGGCTGCTACAAAAAAAATTCTCGTCACCAACGGCTGGCTCACTTGCGACGGCAAACTGCTGATCGGGAACACGACGGAAGTTGCTTGGTGGCGGGGCAGCATTCGCCCCGACGAAGCTCCGACGTTTGGCCCGGCGCTCACGCGGTTTGTGCCTGGTCGGATTGGGCCGGGGCTCACCGACGATCTCAACGATCTGTCGGACGCGATGGCACAGCGCGGGCAGGTCGCGCTCGATCATCACTATGGCCTCTGGTATGACCGCCGTCGCGATGACCATGAGCGCATTCGTCGCATGACGGGCGACGTGATCCCGCCATTCTTCGAACAGCCGTTCGCGCGCAGCGGTCAGGGCACCGCGTGGGACGGCTTGAGCCAATACGATCTGACGAAATTCAACCCATGGTATTGGTCGCGGCTGAAAGAGTTCGCGGACATTTGCGACGAGCGCGGGTTGGTGCTGTTCAACGAAAACTATTTCCAACACAACATCATTGAAGCGGGCGCTCACTGGGTGGATTGCCCGTGGCGCACGGCCAACAATATCAACGAGACGGGTTTTCCCGAACCGCCGCCGTTCGCGGGCGACAAGCGCGTCTTCATGGCGGAACAATTCTACGACGTGACGAATCCCATTCGCCGCGCGCTGCATCGCGGTTTCATCCGCCAGAACCTCGACAACTTCACGAACAATGCGAACGTCATTCAGTTCACCAGCGCGGAGTTCACTGGGCCGTTGCATTTCATGCAATTCTGGCTGGATACAGTGGCGGCGTGGGAGCGAGACAACGGTCTGGGTGCTCGTTTCCCCCTCAACCGTCTTTCGGACACCCTCGCCCCCAACGGGGGAGAGGGACGGGGTGAGGGGGCGCGCGGACCCATCATCGCGCTCTCCGCCACGAAAGATGTTCAAGATGCAATTCTCGCTGATGCTTCGCGCAGCGCGCTCGTGGATGTGATTGATTTCAAATACTGGTGGCAGACCGACAAGGGATTGTTCGCGCCAAACGGTGGACAAAATCTCGCTCCGCGCCAGTTCGAGCGGCAATGGAAGGGCGGCCGTCCGAACGATGCCAACCTCGCGCAGATGGCGGCGGATTACCGGCAGAAATTCCCGGACAAGGCGGTGATCAATAATTGTGGTCAGGGCGCGTGGGCCTACGTTTGCGCCGGCGGCTCGCTGCCGCATCTGCCGCCCACGACCGATGTGAAACTGCTCGCGGCAATTCCGCGCATGACGCCGTGGGTGGAGGCGTCGGGAAAAGGCCGTTGGGTTTTGCGCGAGGCGGGCAAGCAGATGCTGGTTTGTTCGGGCGATGATGCAGAGTTAGATCTCACCAGCGAGTCGGGTTCGTTTCGCATCCATACGATTGATCGAGGAACCGGGACGGTGACTTCCGGCGAAACGGTCACGGCGGGCGGGAACATCAAGTTGCCGGTCGCCGGCATCGTCTGGCTGACCAAGGAATAAGAATCATGAGTAAAAAATTATTTTTCAAATCAGGTGCCATGTCCGTTCTGGCGGCCATATTGCTTTGTCCGAACGCTGCTCCGGCGACGGACGCAACCAATGCTTTGGCACCGGCTGCTGCCACGCCGCGCTACCAGATCGCGCTGTGCGACTGGATGATTCTCAAACGCCAGAAGCTCGGCGCCTTTCAACTCACCAAGGATATCGGTGCCGATGGGGTCGAAGTGGACATGGGTTCGCTGGGCACGAATGAGACGTTTGTCAGCGCCCTCACAGCCGATGCGGCGGTGCGCCAGCAATTTCTCGACAAGGCACGCGAATTGAATCTGCAAATTCCCTCGCTCGCGATG
>CAIKKJ010000136.1 GCA_903827955.1 uncultured Verrucomicrobia subdivision 3 bacterium | reverse complement strand
TTTGTCCTGCACGACGGCCCGCCGTTCGCCAATGCCGACGCGCACATCGGCACCGCGCTGAACAAGATTCTCAAAGACATCGTCATCAAGTATCAGACCTTGCGTGGCAAAAGTGCGCCCTACATCCCCGGTTGGGATTGCCACGGTCTGCCGATTGAGTTCAAGGTCTCGCAAGATATGCGCAAGGCCGGCAACACCGATGCCGATGCCGCCACGATTCGCAAAGCCTGCGAAGCCCACGCGCTCAAATATGTTGACATCCAACGCGAACAATTCAAACGCCTCGGCGTGCTTGGCGATTGGGAAAATCCGTATCTCACGCTGAACAAGGAATACGAAGCCGACGAACTTCGCATGTTCGCGGACATCGTCGCCAAAGGTTTTGTCTATCGCGGCAAGAAACCCGTGTATTGGAGCATCCCGTGCCGCACCGCGCTCGCAGAAGCGGAAGTTGAATACGCCGACCACATCAGCCAGAGCGTGTATGTGAAATTCCCCGTCGTTGGCCAGTCGAACACCTTCATCGTCATCTGGACCACCACGCCGTGGACGTTGCCCGCGAATCTCGCGGTCGCTTACAACAAAGAGTTTCAATACGTCAAAGCCACGGTCGGCGCGGAAAATTTCATCGTGTTCCGCGGTTTGCTGCCTGCTGTTGCTGAGAAATGCGGCTGGGCGAATTACACCGAGACGCCGTTCCCCGTCGAACAACTCGCGACGATTCAATATCAGCATCCGTTCTGCAATCGCACCGGCAAGGCGTTCGCTGCCGACTTTGTCACCGCCGATACCGGCACGGGTTTTGTGCACATCGCGCCTGGCCACGGTCAGGACGACTACCGTCTCGGCAGCGCGAACGGCCTGCCGATTTATTCTCCCGTCAACGACGACGGCGCGCTCGCTTACTCAAACGAGTTGCCGGTGGAGCAGCAGATGCCCGCCGAACTCATCGGCAAAGCCATTCTCGCCAAGGCCGGCAAAAGCGAGGCGAACGAAGCCGTGCTCGCACTGCTCACGCAGAAGAACGCATTACTCTCGCAGCAAAATTATTCGCACAGCTATCCGCATTGCTGGCGCAGCAAGACGCCCGTCATCTTCCGCGCGATGGACCAGTGGTTTATCAAGATTGATTACAATCATTTCCGCGAGCAGGCCGTGGCCGAGATTGATCGTGTCACGTGGATTCCCGACTGGGGCGTGAACCGCATCAAGGGCGCGGTGCAATCTCGTCCCGACTGGTGCATCAGCCGCCAGCGTTCGTGGGGCGTGCCGTTGCCCGCGTTTTACGACGCGAATGGCGGTGCGATTCTCGACAAGGCGGTCATTGATAACGTCGCCGACCTCATCGAAAAAAATGGTTCGAACATCTGGTTTGAAAAATCCGCCACTGAACTTTGGGCGCTCGTGAAGCCCACGAACTGGAGCGGTGCGGAAGCCATCGCCAAATCCAGCGACACACTCGACGTGTGGATTGATTCCGGCAGTTCATCGCGCGCCGTGTTGATGCGCCGTAGCGAACTCAACTCAAAACTCAAAACTCAAAACTCAAAACTGCCTTGGCAGGCCGACGTTTATCTCGAAGGCAGCGACCAGCATCGCGGCTGGTTTCAATCGTCGTTGCTGCTCTCGCTCGCGGGCAATGGCGCGGCGCCTTACAAAACCGTTTTGACTCACGGCTTCATGGTGGATGCCGACCGCGAAAAGATTTCCAAGAGCAAGCAAGGCGGCTACGAAAAACCGCAGACCTCCGAAGCCTACGTCAAAAAATACGGCGCGGACGTCGTGCGCCTGTGGGTTGCGTCGCAGGATTTCCGCAACGACATCGTCGTGAGCGAGGAACGCATCAACAAGGTGGGCGAGACCTATCGCGGCATCCGCAACGCGCTGCGCTATCAGCTCTCAAACCTTTACGACTTCGACCCCGCGCGGCATACGGTGGCGGACGACCAGCTCACCGGCCTCGACCGCTGGATTCTCGGCGAATTTTCCAAGATGGAAGCCGAAGTCATCGCCGCTTACGACAAGAGCGAATTCCACGTCGTCTATCAGAAGCTCAGCCAGTTCGTGGCGGTGGAACTGTCCTCAATTTACCACGACGTCATCAAAGACCGTTGCTACACCGACCCGGCGAACTCGCTGCGCCGCCGCTCCACTCAGACCGCGCTGCATCGTCTCGTGACCGGCCTGAGCCAGATGCTCGCGCCCATCCTCGCCTACACGGCAGACGAAGCGTGGGAATTTATTCCTGGCAAACCGACGGGCTCGGTGCATGAAAGCGAATTAATACGTCATGCAATTATGATAGAGGCGAATGAAGCTTCGGAATGGAAACTCCTTTTCCAAATTCGGCCAACCGTGTTGCCCGGCCTTGAAGCGCTTCGTCAAAACAAACTTATCGGCAAAGCGCTTGAAGCTAAAGTCACCGCCATCGGCGATGAAGACTCGCTTGCACCCGTCATCAAATGGGAAAACGATTTCAAGGAACTGCTAGGAGTTTCCCAATTTGTTTTAGATATTGGCGGTGAACGTGGAAAAGCCGGATTTCATTTTGGATTCAGCCGAGTTGATGCCAATCGCCAGAAGTGCGAGCGATGCTGGCATTGGGAAACAGACATTGGCCAAAACACCGAGCATCCGACAATTTGCGGTCGTTGTGTCGAGGCGGTGAAACAATTCAAAGTTTAAGTTGAAAGCCTTCGAATTTTATTTATACAAAAGTTCGTAGGCTTCATCACCTTTTCCAGCATCAACCAAACGCTCGACTTCCGCAACAAGTGCCGATTCAGGCCAAACGGTGAATGAAACTTGAGGAGCATTGATACCGCGATTGCATAGCCGCAGATTGCCCCAATTACATGAAAAACGCCATGGTCGTTCTGGATAAATCGGCTCGCGATGCGTCCGATCAATTTTCTTAAAAACTTCCGCTTTGCCGGAGAGCCTCTGGGGTAGTAACTCCAGATTTGTCACAGTAATAATCGCGTAAAAACGTCCTTCACGATACACCAACAAGTTATTGTGAAGGTTCTGAAAAAGTGGAGCGAAAGCTTCGAAGCGCAAAGCATCGTCGCCAGGAATTGAAGAAATTTCCGCTTCGGTGTATTTGTTTTTGAGTTCCGCGATAGTCATTGTCATGTTTGCACATTTTCTAAACCCAGTTTTGTTTTGAGCGAATCTACAACCGCTCTGAAAACTTCGGGGATTGGAGTTTGGAGAGCATTCAAGCGAACTCCCTCAATTTTATTTTTTTGCTCCTGACAAATTATTTCCAATTCTGCCACCTTGTTTTGAAGCCCATCGCGCTCGCTGGCGATGAGGTCGTTTTCAGCATCCAATTCTCTGTTTGCCTGTTCAAGAACAAATAGTTTGCGCGCGAACTGTGCTTCCGCTTCCGCATTAGCTTCCGATTCAGCTTCAATTCTCGCTTCGCTTTTAGATGACAAATACAACTGCTCCATTTCTGCGAGCTGATAAGACAGTTTTTTCTTCGCCTCCTCTAAACTCTCAATGGTAAATTTTTGAGATTTATTTTCTTCTTCCAGTTTTTTAATCCGAGTTTGCAGCGCGTCAATAGCCTGCTCAATCGCTTGTAGATCACCAAAAGATGGTGCTTGTTCTGGATTTGAGTTGGAATGTTCCATTACCGAATAAATACCAATTACCGAAAACTATGTCCACTGGTGCGTCACATGGATTGATTGTTTGACTTTGCGCCCGTGAAAAATTTTATCAAGAAAAAACCACCTCGGCAGCGGCAGCGGCCCGACGCACCCTGCGCGCGGCGTTCACGCCGCTTCAAATCCCGCCTTGCCAGCACGCGCGGAAAATCGCCCACACCCTCGCCACGGCGGACGCTGAAGCGGGCTGAAGCCCGCGCGCCGTTCCAGACGCAATTGCGCCGCACCCAAAGCGCCAGAGGACTGGCGCACTCCAGGCCGCTCCGCGACCGCCAAACGTCGGGTTGCGCGCGTCAGCGTCTTGGAATGCGGTAGCCCGCTACCGTTTTTGCCCGGACGTGAAGTGATTTTCGTTCCATCTCCGTTCCTTGTCGGCAGTGAGGCTGACATCCGGATACGATTCCCTGCAACCACTTATGGTGTCTGTTGGACACGGTAAAGCTTGTGCCCATTACTTCCTGACGGATCAAACAAACGGTTGGTCGTCCCATTTCCGACTATTGCAGTAGCCAGATTCGTCCAGGCCGGGGGCCGCGTCAGATCCGTGGCCGCTTGAACGGTGTAATTGCTGTTGAGAATTGTGGGCCAGGCAATGGCCACGCCGCGCTCCACCAAAGCCGGAACAACATTCGTCACGAGGGTCACGGGATTTATGGACGCGAGGTTTTGGGTGGTCAGCGCGCTGGGTGCCAGAGTCAGGTTGCCGATGGCGATGTTGTTACTATAGATGGTTGCAAGCTGGGAAGTGTTCAGCGGGTTGTAAGCAACCAAGGTAAACTGCGCGGTGTTGGTGTTGTAATAGACGGCACTGGTAGGCACGCTCAGGTGAAACTGCCATTGAATTGATCCCAAGTTCCGGTAGGCGTGAGCGAAGTAGTAAGTCGAACCCGCGTAAATCGGATCGGTGGCGACGGGATCATTGCTGGCATACAACTGGTCCATCTGCGCGGCCACATAATCAGGATTGAACTGGAGCGCATACCAAAGCGCGTAATTGCCCCACTGCGAGCCCATCGAACTGATGGAATTTGAACCCACGACAGACAACTGTTCGGCTAGCATGTTGTTATATTGTTGCTGGGCAAAAACGGGGTTTTGCGCGAGATAGCTCATGCCCGGGGAAACAGGCAACCACTGAATTCCGTGAACATAAATGGGATTAAGGCCGAAGTAGGTCTGAAAGTCCTGACCGTTATCCCACATGATGCCGACACACGAACGGGTGTAGACCGCAGGCCAGACATCGGCGTGCTCGTTGAACCAGTATTCCCGCACGGCTGCCGATTCCATCACATAACCCATCGCCCCCGCCGCCCGCATCTGGTCATCACCCAACGCGGCCCCCAGCAAGAAGAGGCCCACCCAGGAGTTCATGGCTTCGCTGCTGGATTCCTGGTTGCCGCCTCGGTAAGAGTCGGGGTAGCCGCTCGCCTGAGAGTGCCCGGCCCAAATGTCGAAAGTTCGGAAAAATGCGAAGTTCGTGTCGCTCCGATCCCAGTTCGCGTAATCCTTGGCCACCAGTTTGGCCATCGCCCCGTAATTGGTCAGGAAATTGGTGTCATACAAACCCAGCAGCGCGGCAGCATGAATGATATACCCGTAGTGAAAATGCTGGTCGTTGAATTGTTGGGAACCATAGCTGGCTTGGAAACCAACGAGCGCCTTCCAAGCCGGATAAGCGGCAAAATAGTAGGTGGATTCGCCGGGAGTGTAGGTAAACCAGTTCTGTAGCCCTGACTTCAGCGTGTCATGCAGCGTGGTGAACTCGGGTCTGCCCATATCATGGGCCATGGCCATGTGCTGGGCGTAGCGTAGCAGGTCCTTTCCGCCCCAGTAGGTATCAACCGCAATGTTGGTGTTGGCCGCCACGCTGGTCAGATAGGCATTCATGCGCGCCGGAACATAATCGTTCGACCGGCCAGTCGGCGTCGGCGGGGGCAAGGTGGGAGGGAAGCCGCTGAATGGATAAACGAACTGAAAGTCCGTGCCGGTGGCGCATTTCAAGGGGCCGCGCGCCGACGAATAATTCATCCCGTTGAACGCGAGATTATTCGTCGTGTTGCGCCAATGATGTGCCAGCCAGCCCTGAATGACACGCGGCTCGGTGCCTTTTAGAATTTGCGTCGCCAGATGCCAACTCGTGGTTACCGCGCCCGCTGCGGGATCGTAGGTCCAGTTCATCTGGCTGTCCCGAGGGACGGCGTAGGCGAATTGCGCGAAATTGGTGAGATTGGACTTGGCCGGCAGAGCGCTCACGACGAGAAACGTATTCGTGCTGGCAAAGGTTACATTTACGACCCCGTTGCTAAAGGTGAACTGCGTGCCATCCGGCGCAAACACACCCCAAAAGCGACCGGAACCGTAGGCCACGCCGAAATGGTTGGTGGTCACCGGAAACGAGACAGCGCTGCCGTTGTCGCCGAAGAAAGTTGCCCCCCCGGAAGGAAACGCGATTTGCGGCTGCACGCCGGTGAATTCGACCCACACCGAAGGCAATCCGTGACCGATGGTCACATCCATGAACTGGTTGACCGTCTGCTGCATGCGAAACGAAACCGTCCAATCGCCCCAATGCAATGCGCGTGCATCCGCCGGCGAAAACTGCTGGCCGTGAATCGTGATGGGACTATCCAGGGGCATTTGCGGAGTAGTCCCAGATGGCACCCAACTGTTTGGATTGTAAAGGTTGATGCCCTGGGAATCCGCAGAAATGGTCAACGGCTGGGCCCACATATTGCCGGCGTATTGGCTGTTGATCAGGTCGGTCCACCATTTATTACTCGGCATCGGCTGACCGTTGTTTGTGACTACATAAGCGGGCGGAGTCGTCGGCAGGGATCCAGCGTTGGCCTGAGACGGAGGATACGACGCATACGAACCGGAGCCGACGGGGACAACTGATTGGGCGAAAGCCCATTCCACCCCCAAGATTACGGTCAGGATACAGACAAGGATTTTCATAAAATTATTACTTCCGATCATTGGATCGACAGAACGTGAAAGAAGTTATGCGGCGGTCCAACAGGATCAAATACCACATTCGTGTTGCCGTTGCCGACGATTGAACTGCCCAAGTTATTCCAGACGGTGCTAGTGCCGAGCTGCGCGCTGGACCATTGAACCTGATAGGTGACACTGTTGCTGGCAAACCAAGTTATGCCCACGCCCGGCGTGATGCTGATCAGAAAAGGCATCGGACCGACGGGAATAGCACTCACTGTCGAACTGTCGAGGCTGGTGCCTCCCGTGCCCGTCGCCGACACCACATAGTAGTAAGTAATGCCGTTGTTGAGCCCGCTGGAATCAGTGTAGGTCACCGTTGGAGCGGACGTGGTGCCAATTGGGGAGTAAGGCCCGCCGGAGACGGTGGACCGCTTCACGGAGTAGCTGGTCGCAAAGGCGCTGGTGGTCCAGCTTAAGGCCACCTGCGCGTTGCCGGCGGTTGCCATCAAACCGGTGGGCGCGGCCGGTGACCCGAGGGTAGGCGCGGCGGAGACCGGCAGGCTGTTGGTGCTCTCGCCGGCCCCATTGATCGCGGTTACCACATAGTAGAATGTCTGGCCGCCCAGGACGGAATCGTTGTAGTTAACTATCGGAGTGGTTGTGTTACCAATGTTGGTATAAGGACCGCCGGAGATTGTAGACCGCTTCACGTTGTAACTGGTTGGACTCCCAATGGCGGCAGTCCAACTCAAGGAAACCAGATTTATCCCGGGCGTGGCATTCAGTCCAGTGGGGGCGTTCGGGGGAATGCTGACATAGCCGACGACATCACCGTAGGTGTCACCGACACGAATCTCATCCACCATGATGCTCCCGGCACCTTGCACATTCAGACCCACCCCGGAAATGGTTCCGACATCGAATGCCGCATACGACCCAGCGGCGGCCACCCCGGGCGTGGCTTGATTGGCTACCGGGTTCAAATAAACCGTGACCGTATCGTTGGTGCCCGCGGTGTTGAATTGAATTTGCAACGCCACCAGATAAGTAGTGCCGTAGGTTCCAAGGCCTAACTGCGCGAGGCTAGTGGCTCCCAGAGCGGCGGTGCCAGCAGTGTTCATGGAGCCGATTCCCAACTGTCCTTGAGAGGGAGAATTAGGATTCAACCCGAAGCCAAACCACAGACCCGTGCCACCATTGGGAAAGTAAACGCCATTGATGTTTGCGCCAGGATCGGCGGCACTGGCCTTGAATAGAAAGCTGATCCACTTCGTGCCACTAGAGAGCGAGCTTGAGAGGCTAATGAATTGCCGGCTACTGCCCGAACTTAAAGCGTTGTTAGCCACAGAGAGCCCGGGGTAGGTCAGACCGGTGATAATCGAAGGAGTTGACCCACACGTCCATTTGCCAGTGAAGCCCATGGCGGTGTTGGTGGTGTTATTGGGAATCGAGGTGGAGTAATTAAACGGCTCGTAAGCATTTAAGCTCGCATGGCCGGCGCTGGGCAACAGGGCGAGGCAAAACGCCATCAGGACGAAGGTAAAATATGCCGCAACACAGTTCAGTGAGGAATGGTTCTGTGACATGGTTATTTGCGGTCTATGCGGCTGGGCAAGCCAACGTGGTGATCCGCTCCATCCAGCAACGGGTCACGATTTTCACAGTTTAGCAATGTCTCCAGCTTTCCTAGGCCAGCGATCTTTTTCGCCAGACACCAAAAATCACAACCAAGATGACCACTTCAATCGCGCCCACAATTCCCAACATCATTTCATACGACCATTGAGACGGAGCTTGCAGCAGCACGATGTCCTCGGGTGAACGCATGAGCAGGCGGAAGGATTTCGCCCGCCAGTCCTTGCCGGCTTGCCAACTGTTGCCGCGCTCGATAAGACAAATGCCGGTGACCGCGACTTCGCTGCCGTTGACCAACCCGGTGAGCCGGTCGCCAATGGCGCCCTGCGGCAGGTAGGCCTCAAAAACAAGGTCGCCGGCTTGGAGCAGAAGGAATTGATTGAGGCCGCGATCAACGCGTTCCAGCACTTTTGCGCTCAACTGCACGAGTCGGCAATCATGCCCGCCGGTCAACACTTCGTTCAGGTCCACCGCATCGGCCTTCGGTTCACTGCCCGGTCCAATTTTCCGGTAAATCGCATCTTCCAGGATTGGGGAGTATTCGCCCTTGGCCGGCGAGCCAAGAACTTCCACTTGGTCACCCAGTTGCACGGGTTCTCGCAGCAAGGTCTGGCAATGCAATCCGTGGCTTCCGTCCTGAATGAATAAGGCATTGCCCGGTTGAAAATAAACCACCGTGCCGGACACCTTGACGCGATGGCCCAGGCTTCCCTGCGGTGTAAATTGCAACATGTGATCGATCGGCTGTATAGGCACATCAAAAGGATCCACGGGGGCCGATTTTTCAACGACCAGTCCGTCGGCATTCGGCACGAGCAGCCGGAAACCAAACAACTGGCGCTGGTGATTGAACAACGTCGAACAAACTCCGCGCACCCGCACCGTGGCCCCCAAAAGTGCATCAGGCTTGGCCACCGGCAATTGTTTTGTGACGACGGTAAACCGCTCGCCATCCACGACCACGTCAACGAAGTAATTTCCCGCCGTCTGCTCAAAACGCGCCGCCCGGACATTCCCATTGATTTCCACCATTTGACTGTCTTCCGCACCGCTCAAAAGCCGTTGGAGACTGGCTGGTTTAGCATCGGGAATCTTTCCCTCGCCCACGACTTTCACCGAGGTCGGCAGCACGACCGGCGCGAACTCGCCGGGACCGGTCACGCCATCCACTTCGACCAACTGTCCCGCTTGCACCGCGAGCGTGTTGGTCACCTGCAAATAGATACCAGCCGTGTCGTCCTGCAGAAAACGAGAAAACATCCCATCATCATAAAACGTCACCACGCCACGCAACTTGACCGGATAATGCTTTTCCGCCTCCGCGGCGGATAGACCTCGAATCTCGGCCACCGTGGTCAAAACCTGACCATCCGCCGCCAGCAAAGGCAACCCACCACCAATACCACATAGCGAAGCGAGCACTATTAAAGTCGCGTTTAGTTTTTTCATAGCATGTCTAGGTTTTAGTTTTTCAAGTCAGGATACAACCTTTGCATGGCCAGTTTGGCCTTCCGGTCCACCGTGAATAATCCCCAGTGCTTTTCTGCGCCAAGCGGGTCGCCGGTATCGCCCTTCCAGTCTTCGTCAAACGCCTCAAAAAAGAAAGTTGTGATATGCACTTTGCCCGCCCAGGCACACAGATCGTGATAATACTTTGCTTGCTTTTCCTCGCTCGCCCGTGCGCCAAATTCCTTTGCCACGGTCGCCCAACCCGCCTCGGTGATGACGATCCGGCTTTTGGGCAAGGCGTTTCGCACCGCCTGGAGATTGGCGATGGTGTAAGGCATGGCCTCGTCAATGTCCTGCTTCTCCCACTCCGGATATGTATGCACGGAAATAAAATCCAGTTCCAGCGCCAGCGCGGTGCCGTGATGCGACCACCAGTCGTAATTGTCGCAAACCGTCACCGGCTGCTTCACGGATTTTTTAACTAGTCTGACATAATCAATCACCGACTCCACTGGCACCATGTGATCATTCCAACTTACCAACGCCTCGTTGCCGACGGCGACCGCCACCACGATGTCGCGGTATTGATTCGCGAGGCGGATGGCATTCTGGATTTCCGTCACGTTTAACTTCCGGTTCGCGGCCAGCATCTCTGCTGGAATAGGCTGGAGCCAGGTGCAATTCGTATTGCTCACTTCGGCGGACAGCCACGCGCCCAACATTACCTTGAGTTTTAATTTGTTTTCCTGAATCAGCCGCAGAATGACCTCCGAGTTCGTTCGCGCATCATAAAGCCGGATCATTTTGAAATTTCCGTTGCGGGTCAAAATCTGCAGGTCTTCCAGAATTTCCTTTTCGCTCGGATTCGCCGCGCCACCACCACGATCTGGATGCTGCCCGTGGCGGAAACCGGAGTAGCAAGTTCCCTGCGGCAGCCCTGCCAGCAAATCTGATTTTTTTTGCTGGATGGATACCGGCTTCGCATCAGCGGCATTCCCTGCGGCTACGAAACCAACCGCCGCCAGCCCCGCAGCAATTATGGCCGTAATCTTTCCAGCAGCCCTGATTGTGAAAATAACCTTCATCAGAAAAATTTCAGGCGCTTGCCGATGATTCCGCTACGGTGGCCGGGATCGTTCCTTTTTTCGGCACAGAAGGAACTTCCTGTCCCCGACGCTGCGCGAGTTCTTCGCGCATGGTTTTGCAGATGTGCTCATTCAATCCGTAGATGGTAAAGCAAGCCGAGAGGATCAATAGGCCGCCGGCGGGAATCAGGCTGTTCAAGAGCAGGATGCCGTTGAGGGCTTCCGGCGTCTGGACCGCATTCGGAACGTAGCCGAAACCCGAAATTAGAAATCCGGCAAACGCCGCGCCGATCCCCATGCCGGCTTTTTGCGCGCAAGTCGTGGCGGAAAACACCACGCCGGTCGTGCGCGTCTTGTATTTCCATTCCTGAAAATCAGCGGTGTCTGCGACCAGCGCCCAGAAGAGCGTGGCGTTGATGCCGGCGCAGATCATGCCCAGAACCACGAAGGTGAAAACCAGCGCGGTCTGGTCGGGCTGGATCCAGTAAAACGGAATTGCCGTCAGCGCCACCAGCACCAAACTGGTAATGAAGGACGCCTTTTTGCCGATGGCCTGAACGGCGAACCGCGTCATCATCGCGCCAAAAATCATCGCCAATCCGCTGACCAAGAAGTAAGTGCCAATCTGGCCGCCGTCCCAGTGGAGATAGCTCTTGAGATAATAAATGCCCGCCGTGCCGCGCACCACGGCGAAAGTGATGTTCACGATACCCGTGACAAACATCATGATCCAGTGGCGATTGAGAAACAGCGTCTTGAGATCCTGCGTCATCTTCGTGTGTTGATTCGCCGGCGGATGAATCCGTTCCTTCGTCGTCAAAAATGAAACAATAAAAAGCACGATGGCAATGGCGCTAAATAGCATTACCGTCCGCTGCGCGCCTAGTTGCTGGTTTTGCCCGCCGAACTTCACGATCAGCACCATGAAGCTGGAGTTAGCAATAATGCCGCCGATTTGCGCGAGCGACATGCGGTAAGAATTCAGGCTCGTGCGCTCCAACGGATCATCCGTCATCACGCCTGACAGTGCGCCGTAGGGAATGTTAATCGCGGAATAGAGCAGCATCATCAGGTTGTAAGTGACCCACGCCCAGACGATTTTTCCCGCCGGACTGATGTTTGGCGTGGTAAACGCGAGAACAAACACGACTGCAAGCGGCACGCACAGCCAGACGAGATACGGCCGAAAGCGGCCCCACTTCGACTTCGTGCGGTCGGCAATCGCGCCGATGAAAAAATCCACCACGCCGTCCGTGCTGCGGGCGAACAATAGCATCGTGCCGGCGGCGGCGGCGGTGATGCCGAAGATGTCCGTGTAGTAAAACATGATGAAGTTCATCATCAGCGCCCACACGAAATTGCTCGCGGTGTCGCCTAGGCCGTAGCCGAATTTCTCGCCGAAAGACAGCTTCATGGATTTCGTTTCCGTGCTCATAAAATCTCGTGGTTAATCATTTCCAATCGCTCAAACTCGTTCGCGAAATTGCCACCGTCAGCCGCGCGATTTCGCCGCTGCGGGAGAAAATCTCCTTGCTGTCGGCGCGGTCTAAAACTAGACCAACGACAGTTCTTGAGCTACCGAAGCAATTTTCAATCGTAATGGAAGCGGTTTCCGCCAGCCGGTAGCAAACCGGAATCTGGCAGTAGGTGAACGCCAGACTTTCCGCCGGTAACTGCCAAGCCTGCTGGATGCCGTTCGCATCCGCATAAACAAACTCCTTCGGCTCGTCGAAAAATTCGCTGCGCCGCAAAAGCATCGGCGCAAAAGTCAACGCGCCTTGGTTCACTTGAATTCCCAGTTCCCCCCAGCGCGTGAGAATTTCCTCCTTCACCTGGCCAGTCATGCCCGGTTGTTGCGCGCCCAGATGGCGAGGTGTATGCGAATATGGATCCGTCGGAAACGCGCCATAAACTTCCGGCGTCTTCGTGAAGCCGAGGCCGCGCCGGATGTCGTAGTAGGCCGAGCGCAGTCCGGCGATCACGTCTGCCGGTGCGCCGCGCTCAATAGCGTGGCGATGACATTCTTCTGTCGCCAGCAGTAGTTTGGCGATCATGTGCCAGTAAATGCTGCCCAAACCCTCGAACGCAAACATCGAACCGCTGCGACCAGTAAACGCACTGTGTTGGAAAACAGTTTCCCACAAGTCCAGCAATGCCGCGCGATCCTGCCCGATGGCCTGTTTCCAACGCGCATCCATGGCCAGCCGGTCCAGCCGCGTTGCCAAACCGGCGGCGTTGACCAGGTCTGCCTGAAAATGCGCGCGGCCGTTTTCCGCCACGGCAACGATCTCACGCCAGCCGCCTTTAATCAGCGAGGCGAGTGCGGGGATTTTTTTCTCCCAGCCCGCCGGCAATGTATTGCGCGAAAGAAACGGCGCAATCTCGCGGTCGGGATAGAGCAGATAGCTGTGCTGGTCGGCGCGGAACAAATCGCTGTGGCGAAGCGATTGCAGAAGCGACAGTGCCTCCGTTGGTTCGAGCAGTCCGCTGCTCAACCCGGCCACCTGACCTTCGAGCATGAGATTCAAATGGCCGACTGAAGCCTTTGCGCCGGAAATCTTCAGTAGGTTGTAACTGTGGAACAAACCGTCCGCGCGCCGGTTGGCGCGGAGAGTCGCGTCCACGGCACGGATGGCGGCGGTAAGCAGATGACGGATTTCTGTGGACGGCACCTGCTTTTGCGCGCCGAGTTCGCCTTGATACACGGCCTGGCGGTGATGCTCACCGGCCTGGCCAAGGGCTGCAATTATTTCAAAACGCACAGCATCATCGGAGCAATCCGATTTCACCAAAATGGCCGTCACCTGTTTTGCGAATCGCGCCACCGCGGCGGAAAGCACGACCGATTCATCCGAAGTCGCAAATACCTGAAACAGGAAATTCAAATACCGCCGCAGATAGGCGACCGTCACCATGGAAAGTCCCCAACCAGCCAGCGCGTTATTGGCGTCGTTCCATTCCGGGCGCTGCGTGTTGAGCCAGATGCCGCCGCCGGGCACAAAGTTGCTCAGCTTCGCGAGCAGCGGCACGAGCAGTTTTTCCGCCAGCGACACCAGCAGCACCCCGCTGTCTTGGCTGGTTTGCAGTTTGCCATCGTTGCCAATTTCCTGGGCGCGGGACAAAAGCTGTTGGTGCAGCGCCGCGTTGAAATGAATCGAGTGGCGCGGGTCGCGCACCAGTTCCGCAAAACTTTTTATTTCGTAGGGAACCTTGGCGTAGGCGAAAGAATTATCGTTCAGGCCACGCGCGAGTTTGCCCGGCTCAAAGCGTTCGTAGCTTTCCAGCAGCCGCAGCAGATAAATGATTTGGTGGTCGCCCCAGTAGCCAATGTGGCTCCACGGGTCATGCGGGTCTTCCACTTCCCAGTCAATCCCGCCACGCGTGATGCGATAGGGATTGTAGCCGTCAGCGGTCGAGGCGTTCAGGAAAATGGAAACCATGGATTCCAGACACGCCGGATAACTTTGCGCGAGGCTCTCCCAGTTCTGGAAAATGTCGCGCCAGTTGCCTTGGTAATCGTAAATCGTCTGGCCGTGCTCGTCGCGGGTGCGGATGGAAAAACGGTTCCACGGCCGGCTGGGATCGCCGTGGCGGCGGCTGAAAGTCAGCGGCAGATACTCGCGGGCAAGGCGGACGAACTGCGGATCGCGAGTGGCAGCGGCACGCTGGCGGAGGGTAGCCAAATCCAGTTGCGCCGGCAACTGCTCCAACCAGGAGGCATGGCGCGCGTAAATCAGGGCATTACGAGTGCTCAAAAATCCGGCAAAGTCGGACTTGGGGAAACGATAGCCGTCCGGTAGCGTGCCTCCTCTCATGGAGTTGAACAGGACGTTGGCAAAATGATGAACGCTTACGGCGGCATCAGCGGTCTGCTGCATGCCATCCGCCGCCCCAATGCGCCGCTTCAGACCTTCCCGCGTCGCGAGCACGTCCGCAGCTACCGCATTTTTCAACGCTGCCGGCGACGTGAGTTGCTTCTGCAATTCGGTCAGGGCGCAATGATCAAGGCCGGTGTCGGCGACGGTGAGCCATTCGTGCGTCGCGCTGGATTTGATTTCGGCAGAGTCGCAGACGAAATACGCGCCGATCTCGCCGCGCACTTCCGTTTCATTCTTCACGCGCTGACCGCGCTGAAAATCTTTTAACTGCCGTTCGGACAGTAGCACCGTAGGATTCGCATGGCCAAGCGACCACGCGGCAGCCATTCGCAATGACTCGCACGGTTCGGCCCGGTCGCTGATACCAGAGTTCAGCGTGAAAATGCCCAGCCCGTGCTGGCACTCGTGCCGCATGTAGGCGGCGGCGAGGTAGCTGTATTTCTCGAACAAATCCTGCCCGACACCCGCCGGTAGAATTTGATTCCAGCCATCGAGATAGCGAACGCACACGGTATCGGGATTTAGATTTTCCAACGTGCAGAAACGAACGAGGCCAAAAGCGTCGGAGGTCGTGAGCGTCCAGGCAAAACGCAGGCCGAGGTCTTCGTTGATCTCCTCAAAGATGACGCTCGTGCCGAATTCGCTTTTGAAAAGATTGCGCTGGATGCGGTAGGCGCTCGGTGCGCTTTGCCATGGTTCCCAAAGCGAAGAGCCATTTTCGCGCTCGACGAGAAAAACAGTGCGCGCGCCGCTGCCGCCGGGCTGGCTCAAAATTTTATCCGCCGTGCGATACGGAAAAATTGCGTGGTCGGCATCGCCGCGGCCAGCGGTGAACGGCGAGTTGCTGCCCGCGAAGAGCCAAAGGTTGCCGTTGCTGACGATGCTCATCAGGAACGGCGGCATGGCGTTGACATTGCGGATGACGACGAAAGTTTCGCCGTTGATCACGACCGAGGAAGATTCCGCCTTTCCCGGCGCAGCGGGCAAAGGACTGTCACCGATGAAAACGGAATCCGCTTTTTTCTCCGGCATGGCTGGATGTTCGAGTCGTTCCATGATTGCGTGAAAAATTATTCAAACCGGATGTCGTCCAGATAAAACGTGACCGGATGGCCCTGGCCAGCGAGCGACCAGCCGAAGCCGGTCTTAATGCGCGCCAGATTTTGGTTCGTCAGGTCAATGGTGTATTCCTTCCATTCTTTCGTAAGCGTGACGCCATCCAAGCCGCCGCTGGCGGAATCAAAAAAATTCTTGTCGCGGCCCAGCACGCCGAATTTGAACGAAACCGACTCACCGCCGGCCTCGCCGCGCGCCCAGAAAACCAGTTTTTTCGCGCCGGTCAAATTCCAGCCGCCGTCGCGGTCGCCCCAATCATCCGCCGGATCCTGCCAGATGATGCCGCCCCATTCGGACTCGGAAGCAAATTGAAACTGCATGCAACTCGGCGCGCTGTGCGGATTTTCCACCCAGCCCAAATTCATTTTGATGGCGGCAGTTTTGCCCATCCAGCCGGACGGGATGAAATGGTTCTTGAGGCTGGAGCCATTTTCATAAACGAAAAACGGCAGCGTCGCAGATTTGCCAGGCGGAACGGCAGCATCCTGCAAATGCACGTGAAACGGCACATTCGCCACGCTGGCACCAACGCCGTTATTGGCGTAGGCGAACACGCGATAACCACCCTCATTTTTCGGAGCGGCGATTTCGCAATGCTGCGCGTCGCTGCTCACAATGGCCGCTTGCAATTCCGGCAACACCGGTTCTTCCTGTCCGCCGACGCCGGTTTTAATTTGCTCCGGCTGCACGACCCAGCGCACCTTGACGTCACGGCCAGCGGGATCGCTGGTTTGCAAATTTACTTTGAGAGTTTGTCCCGGCTTCAGGTCATTGCTGCCTTCAACTTTGAGCCGCTGGATAGATGGGCAAAGATTTTTTGCCGGTTTGCCGGACCAGAGTTCGGTCATGGTGTCCACGGCGTTGACTTTGGTGCCGTCGGGCAAAAACATGCCAAACCAGGTGGCAGTCGATTCCTGCTTGTGACCCCACAAAAATGCGTAGGAACCCACACACCATGGTTGGTGATCAATCGAGCCAAGATAAGCGCGGCGATAATAATCGGCTTTCTCCGGGCTGGTCGGCTCGATGGGCGCGGCCCACGCGGTCTTGTCACCTTCCCACGCACCGGGCGGACCAAATTCGGTGATGATATACGGCTTCTGCGGATTCAGCGCCGCGTAGCGCGTTGCGATAGAAGAGGCGCCGGCGTAGCTGTTGATGCCGACAATGTCCACGTCAGGGCAATACTGATTGATGCTAGGAATGCGTTTGTCGCCAATCTCGGCCATCACCGTCATGACAGGATGATTGGGATCCAGTTCCTTCGCGAGCTTTGCGGCGTCATTGACATTCTTCCAAATCGCGGGCTTGCCGCCGTCCTTGTAACCTTCCATTTCGTTGCCGATGCCCCACATCAAAACGGCGGGATGATCCTTGTAACGCAAAACGGCTTTGCGCACAGCGTCCAGCTGCTGCTTGAGCATTTCGGGATTGTCGTAGCTGAATTTCTCGGTGTCGCCTTCGTGGTGCAGCCAGATGCCGACGGTGACGGTGAGTCCGTTTTTCTGCGCCTCATCCAGCAGCGGCGCGAGGTCGTCGCCCCCCCAGGTGCGGACGGAATTGGCACCAGCGGCGGCGAGCAAATCCAGCCGCTCAGTGCCACCCGCACCTTTCACGAAAAACGGCTGGCCAGCGCGCTTGAGCTGCCAGCCATCGGCGGTGCGGATCAGTTCCACCTTGACCGGCGCGGCCAAGATTGGCAGCGCCAGCACGGCGACTCCGCAAATAAGAACAATTTTTACCGCCGACAAAAAGGATTTCATTTTTCGTGAAAGCAACTTGGGCAATGATTATTCAAACCGGATGTCGTCGAGATAGAAGACCGCCGGCGAGGACTGTCCGGCCAGCGACCAACAGAAGCCGGTCTTGATACGAGTCAGGTCTTTGCCGGCGAGGTCAATGGAGTATTCAGTCCAATCTTTCGTCAACTTGATGTCGGCCATTTCGCCTTTAGCGCTGTCGGAGAATTTTTTATCTGAACCCAGAATACCGAACTTGAAGCTGACTACTTCGTCACCCTTCTCGCCACGCGCCCAGAACTTGAGCTTCTTGGCGCCGGTAAGATTCCAGCCGCCAGCTTGATCGCCCCAATCGTTGGCGGGATCCTGCCAGACGATGCCGGCCCAGTTATCGGTGGCGGTGTATTCAACCTTAAGGCAGGTTTTGCCGCCGTGCGGATTGGTGGTGCACCCATCGTCCAGC
>CAIKKJ010000135.1 GCA_903827955.1 uncultured Verrucomicrobia subdivision 3 bacterium | reverse complement strand
TGTCGCTCTGGGGCATCGTGCTCGCGGGAACCATCGGCTCGTGGCTCGGCGCGACGGTGATGTATTGGGCGTCACGCGTCGCCGGTCGACCGCTGGTGATGAAGTTTGGAAAATATTTTTTTATCTCCGAGGAAAAAGTCGCGGGGGCGGAACGCTGGGCGTCGCACTACGGCGCGATGGGCATTTTCATTTCGCGGCTGCTGCCGGTGGTGCGGCATCTCATCGGCATTCCCGCCGGCATCGTGCGGATGAACTACTGGATTTTTTCGATCTACACGCTGCTCGGTTCGGCGATCTGGTGCGCGGTGCTCGCTTGGCTCGGCGTGAAGATGGGTCAGGATGAATCGCTGATGAAGGGCGAGTGTCATCGCATCACGTTCTGGCTTGCGGGTGCGATGCTGGTATTGGGCGGGCTGTATTATTTCTTCGTCCACCGGCACATGAAGAAAAAATCTTGAGACAGGATTAACCGGATTTACGGGATTCGTTTCGAAAATTTTTAATCCGGTTAATTTTGTGAATCCGGTCTAAAAAAACTTTGCGCCCTGCGCGCCTTTGCGTGAGATTCAGCGCGTGCCTGTTTCCGAAGCCATCCGCAAAAAGCTGACTGCCGTGCCGCACAAGCCCGGCGTGTATCTGCACAAAGATCGCTTCGGCACGGTCATCTACGTCGGCAAGGCGCTCGATCTGCGGAAACGCGTGAGCCAGTATTTTCAATCCAGCCGGCGCATGGGTTGGGATTTGAAATTCAACGCGCTCGTCGAGGCGATCTGCGATTTTGACATCCACGTTGTCCACAGCGAACCCGAAGCGCTGCTGCTGGAAAGCAAGCTCATCAAGGAATTCAAACCGCGCTTCAACATCAGCCTGCGCGACGACAAGCGTTACCTGATGCTCAAGGTGAATCTGAACGACCCGATTCCGAATCTCATTTTCACGCGGCTCAAGAAAGACGACGGCGCGCGTTACTTCGGGCCGTTCGTGAATTCCCTCGCGCTCCGCAACACCGTGGCGCTCGCGCGAAAACAATTTAATCTGCGCGGCTGTCGCGTGTTCACGCCGGGCGAGGCGGATTACAAGCATTGCCTCTACGCGCATCTGAAAAATTGCACCGCGCCGTGCGTTGGCAACGTCACGCGCGAACAATACTTAGAGCAAGTGAACGCCGCGTGCAATTTTCTCGAAGGTCAGGCGCGCGAGATGCAGCCGCAGCTTGAGGCCGAAATGAAGAAGGCCGCCGCCGCGCAAGATTTCGAAAAGGCCGCCGAGTTGCGCGATCTCCTCCGCGATTTGCAGGACACTTGGAAAAAAACCGAAAAATTTGCGCGTGTGCCTTACACGTTGCCGCTGGCCATCCATCCGGAAAAAGATCTGGTTGAGCTAGCGAAAATTCTCGGCCTGCCCACACCGCCGCTGCGCATCGAAGGCTTCGACATCTCGAATATCAGCGGCACGTTCGTCGTCGCGTCGTGCGTGAGCTTCAAAAACGGCCGGCCCGATCGCGCGAATTATCGCCGCTTCAAAATCAAAGGTGTCGTGGGGCAGGATGATTTTGCAAGCATGGCAGAAGTCATCCGCCGACGTTACTCGCGATTAAAACGAGAGTCCAAAGGCGATGAGGGCACAGAACCTTCAACCTTTCCCGAGTTGATCATGGTGGATGGTGGACGCGGCCAGTTGAACATGGCTTGCGCGGAGTTAAAAAAACTTGGTTTGGAAAAAATTCCCGTCATCGGTCTGGCGAAAGAGTTTGAGGAAATTTATCTGCCGGAAAAAAGTCTGCCGCTGCGCCTCGGCTTGGATCATCCGGCGGTAAAATTACTCCAGCGGTTGCGCGACGAATGTCATCGCGTGGCGAACAGCTACAACGCGCAGTTGCGGCTCAAGAAAATTTCCGAGAGCGTGCTGGACGATTTCCCCGGCATCGGCGAGCGACGCAAGGCAGCGCTGCTAAAAAAATTCGGCTCGGTGCAGCGGCTGAAAATGGCCACGCTCGAACAACTCGCGGAAGTCTCCGGCTTCGGTGGCAAGGCGGCGGCGGAATTGAAAGCCTTCCTTGAGGCGCGAAAAGAAATTCGTGCCAACCCGTGAAATTCGTGTCTCAATATCCCTGATGAACATTCAAGTGGCAGTTCTTTGTGACGCGGCGACGGACGACAACGGCAAACTCAATCTGCTCGGCTCGTTCGACACCATTTACGCGCCGCAGATGCCCGCCGTGCATCCGCAATGCGCCGTCGCACTGCGCGTCACCTTCCAACCCGGCGACGAAGGCACACGCAAGCTCACGCTCAATTTTATCAATGCCGATGGCCGTTCCATCATGCAGGGCATCGAACTGCCCGTGCCCGTCACGCTGCCGGACGACGCCCATTTTCTCACGCGCAATTTCATCATCAACATCCAGCAGTTGAAGTTCGAGGAACCCGGTTTGTATTCCGTGGACGTGCGGCTCGACGACCAATCCCAGGCCAGCATCCCGCTCCTCGTGAAAATGCTGGAACGTCCCGTCGCCTGATCTTTAGACAGGATTAACAGGATTCTGATTCATTTCCGGTGATTGCCGTTGGCCAATTTTTAATTCTGAAAATTCTGTAAATTCTGTCTCAACTTTTTATAATCCGCCCCGCCATGACAAACGCACCAATTCTCCAGCTCGATCTCCCCGGCATCAAAAAAATTCGCTCCGGCAAAGTCCGCGAAGTCTTCGACCTCGGCGACCGCTTCCTGCTCGTCGCCAGCGACCGCATCTCCGCGTTCGACGTCATCATGCCCAACGGCATTCCGCGCAAAGGCGAAGTCCTCACGCAGATCTCGCATTTCTGGTTCGAGAAATTTTCCGACCTCGTCCCGAACCACCTGCTCGCCAAGGCGAACGACCCGTTGCCGAAAAACCTTGAGCCGTTTGCGGACAAGCTGGCGCGGCGTTCAATGATTGTTAAGAAGGCGAAGCCTCTCGCCATCGAATGCATTGTGCGCGGCTACCTTTCCGGCAGCGGACTGAAGGAATACAAAAAATCCCAGACCGTCTGCGGCATCCAGTTGCCCGCTGGATTGGTGGATTCTTCCGAATTGCCCGAACCGATTTTCACGCCGTCCACCAAAGCCGAAGCTGGCCACGACGAAAATATTTCCTTCGAGGAAGCCTGCAAGATCGTGGGCACCGACCTCGCCACGCAGGCGCGCGACTTGAGCCTGAAGATCTACAAAGCCGGACGCGATTACGCCAAGCAACGCGGCATCATCATCGCCGACACGAAATTCGAGTTCGGTTTGTTCGAGGGCAAGCTCATCCTCATTGACGAAGTGCTCACGCCCGATTCCTCGCGCTTCTGGCCGGCGGACAAATACGCGCCCGGTCGCGGCCAGCCGAGCTTCGACAAACAATTTGTCCGCGACTATCTCGAAACGCTGACGTGGGACAAAACCCCGCCTGGCCCGACGCTCCCCGCCGAAGTCGTCGCCAAAACCAGCGCAACGTATCTGGAAGCTTACGAGCGGCTGACGGGGAAGAAATTATAAGAATGGGCGAATACCGTTCATTTCGGTTGTTCAAGTATTCGCCGCCAGCGAAAACGGCAGAGGATTATTCCGAAGAGGAGAAGCAACAATTTCGCGAGGTGTTTCAGCCCGTAGCCAAGAGGCATAGGGCTTTGGGCTACATATTTTTGATCCTTTGTTTCGCAGGCTTTTTGATTCTGGTTTTCTCAACGCAAAATGATCGGTGGTGGTTATTCGTTGGTGTTATCTTATTTGCGGTTTTTTATTCAATTCTGTTTGGCCCAATTTGCCCAGCTTGTAAGCGTAGGGTTGATGATGGGGTTAGAACATTTTGTCCTGAATGCGGAGGTAAAGTCAGGCCCGGCGGATTTTTCAAAGCACCACAATGTTTGGCTTGTGGTAAGGATTTAAGGCAAGGGAGGGGACGCACACATAAAACTCGTTGCTGCACACATTGTGGTGTTTTTCTCGATGGCAAAGGAATTTGAATTGTGCAAAACCTCGTCTAAGATTTTCTGCAATTCCTGCGCCCAATCTTGAGTGTTAAGCAGCAATGAATATTTCCCAACTTCGCACCCGCCTGCAAACCCTCGCCTCGCCTGCCGCAGCGAAGGTCGCCCAAAGATTTTTCAAAACTGCGCCGGGTGAATATGGCGCGGGGGATACGTTCATCGGCATCCGCGTGCCGGTCTTGCGCACGCTGGCCAAGGAATTTAGGGCGTTGCCGTTGCCCGAGGTGACGGCGTTCCTGCATTCGCCCATCCACGAGGAACGGCTGCTGGCGTTGCTGATTTTGGTGGACGGCTATGCGCGGGCCGATGCCGCCGGTCGCGCCAAAATCTACGCGCTCTATCTGGAACAGCTCGACCGCGTGAACAACTGGGATCTG
>CAIKKJ010000134.1 GCA_903827955.1 uncultured Verrucomicrobia subdivision 3 bacterium | reverse complement strand
AACGTATCCACGTGGCCGCTGGCCTTCCAAATCGCGGGCGACATGATGATCGTCGCCTCGAGACCGGCAACGTCTTCGCGTTCGCGGGTCATAGTGTTCCACCAGAGTTCCTTGACGTTGCGTTTGAGTTCCGCGCCGAGCGGGCCGTAATCCCAGAAGCCGTTGATGCCGCCGTAAATCTCCGACGACTGAAAAATGAAGCCGCGCCGCTTGCACAGCGACACGATTTTTTCCATCTGCAAATTTTCTTTTGGTTCGGCCATAGGGTCGGACAGTTTTCGTGAATTGGCGCGTGAAATCAATCCCGAAGGCGAAGGCAATCCGGCCGGGCGAAATTTTTCGACAGGATTCACAGGATTCACAGGATTTAAAAAATGAACATCCATGGCTCAGGAAGAAATTCAGAAACTTGGCCGACTATTGTTTAATCCTGTGAATCCGGTTAATCCTGTCTGAACAATCAAGCCAATAACTTTTCCGCCGATGCGTGAAATTCACGCATTATGCGTGAAATTTTCACGCATCCGGCCGTTTTCTGAAAAACGACCTGCGAATTCATTGGGCTTTTTACAGATTTACGGCTGGCATTGGCATTGCTAAACAAATCTCAGAAATCCGTTTGACTGGGCGTGAAGTTTAGGTAGATTTCGCGGCTCGTCCCCGGATACAAACAAACAGCAACCGTAACGATTATGAAAAACAACACACAGAAAAAAGCGTTTACGCTTATCGAACTCCTCGTCGTGATCGCGATCATCGCGATTCTCGCAGCCATGCTCTTGCCCGCGCTCGCGGCCGCCAAGAAAAAGGCGCAGAAAATCAGCTGCACCAACAACCTCAAGCAGGTTGGTCTCGCCATCCGTATCTGGGGCGGCGACAACAGCGACCGCTATCCGAATGCGGTAGCTGTTGCGTCCGGTGGCGCGCTGGAATATACCAAACATAATGCAAACGGTGTAGTGGGCACTGCCACTACGTTTAATCCGGCTATGAACTTCATGGTCATGTCCAATGAACTTTCCACCCCGAAAGTCATCGGCTGCCCGTCTGACTCCATCCACACCGACCTCTATGCGACGAACTGGAGCTACGCTTCAGTGATGAGCATTGCCAACGGCAACGTGACCGCGCTCGGTGCCACCGCTTCCCGCATCAGCTACTTCATCAACGGTGACGGCAGCGAATCCGATCCGCAGATGGTCATCTCCGGCGACTGCAACATCGGCTCCTTGGGCGCGACCACGGCTTCCGCCGCGGCCACGGCTCGCTTCGGCGGCACGGCCACGGCCAGCACGGCTCAGGCCTGCACGGTCGGCGTCCTTGCTGACAAACTCTCCTTCGGTGGCAATCCGTGGTGGTCCTGGACGGCTAACGATCTGCACCAGAAGTCCGGCAACATCCAGATTGCTGACGGCAGCGTTCAGTCGGTCACCATCAGCGGCCTGCACACGGCCTTGCAGAACGCCACGAACACAACTACGGCGTGCATCAACTTCATCAACTAAGCACAGTCTTTAATCAAAAAGGCGCTCCGCAAGGGGCGCCTTTTTTATTTATGATTTGCGCGGACAGCCAAAATCGTAAATTGTAAAACCAAAATCATTATGCCTTCATTTGACATTGTCTCGCAGCTCAACTCCATGGAACTCGAAAACGCCGTCAATCAGGCGAAGAAAGAACTCGCCAACCGTTTTGATTTCAAAGGCAGCAAATGGGAAATCACTTTGGAAAAAACCGAAATCAAATTGTCCGCCGACAACGATTTCAAGGTCCGCACGCTGAACGAAATCGTCGTCGGCAAGCTCGCCAAGCGCGGCATCTCCATGAAAAGCATCGAGCAATGCGAGGCCGATATCTCACCGCTCGGCCATGCCCGCCAAAGCATCAAGCTCAAGAACGGCATCGAGGCGAGCGTGGCCAAGCAGATCACGGGCTTCATCCGCGACCGCAAGTTCAAGGTAACAACGCAAATCCAAGGCGACGAAGTGCGCGTGACGGGCAAGAGCCGGGATGATTTGCAGGATGTGATCGCGGCGGTCAGGACGCATGATTTTCCCGTGGCCGTGCAGTTTGGGAATTTTAGGGATTAAATCTCTACCGCCTGCTTGTATTCCGGCACGATGACTTGGGCGTTCGGTTTCATCGCGCGCAAGGTCTCGGCGTGCCGTGTCCCAACGGGACACCCGACAATAGCCCGGCGTTTCAACGCCGGGTAAAGTTTGGAATTGCCAAAGTCCCGCAGGGACGGCTGAATCTTTTTCATGTCCTACATCAGCGCCTATTTCCATTGCGTCTTCAGCACCAAGGAACGCCGCCCGTTCATCACGCCAGAATTGCGTGACCGGCTCTGGCCGTTCCTCGGCGGCATCGCCCGGCAGAACAAGATGAAGGCCATTGAAATCGGCGGCGTGGCGGATCACGTTCACATTTTAATTTCGTTGCCGTCCACGATGCCGATTTCCAAGGCGTTACAATTAATCAAGGGCGGTTCGTCAAAATGGATTCACGAAAATTTTCCCGAACACCGTGAATTTGCGTGGCAGGAGGAATATGGCGCGTTCAGCGCAAGCGTGTCGCAACTGGACAAAATCATCGAATACGTCAAGGGACAGGAAGCGCATCATCGGAAGGTGACGTTTCAAGAGGAATTTTTGGCATTGTTGCAGAAGCACCGCATTGATTATGACGAACGGTATTTGTGGAAATGAGTTCAGCCGTCCCTCCGGGACACAATATTTATTCGCATATTCTATATAATACGAATTATTTAAAAATAGTTGCCTTCCGGTTGCCAGAAGTGCGCGATTCGGGTATATTGGGTGGCAATGAGAGCGCCCAAGGCACGGTTCAAGATTTT
>CAIKKJ010000133.1 GCA_903827955.1 uncultured Verrucomicrobia subdivision 3 bacterium | reverse complement strand
TATTTTCTGAACCGCGTCTGCACGGACATCCTGGCGTTTGAAGGCGACGGCAAAATCCATCACAGCGTCGGCGACTACGATTATTATCTGGAGAAGAAAGCGAAAGCCGCCGCCGCCGCCGCCAAGCAAAGCGCGGCGATTCTTGCGACCAATAAAGCCGCCGAGCAAGCCAAAGAAGCCAGCGCATCTAAAGCCAAGCCCCGCAAACTTTCCTTCAAAGAGACGCGTGAGCTTAAAGGCATGGAGGCGCAGATTCATACGATTGAGGCCGAAGTGACGCGAATCGAAAAACTGTTCGCGGACCCGGAATTTTTTCGCAAGCAGGCTGCCCAGGTGAATCAACTGACCATCGAGCTTGAAGCGGCGAAGGAAAACGTCACGAAACTGTATGCGCGCTGGGAGGAATTGGAGGCGGTGCGCTCGGCTTCGGCGAGTGCAAATGCTGGTTGATGCGGAATGATTTCAGCTCGGCGTAGATGGACTGGGCGAGACCCGATTTGAGGAAGCCGACCGCCTTTGCGCCTTTCGCATTGAAAAACTTTTCCAAGTCGGCCGAGGTGAAATGCTGCACGACGGGGTAATGCGTGAAGTCCCGCAGCACTTCTTCGCGACTCGCTTCGGCGATGTCCTCGGTGATGAGGACGAAATGCAGTTTCCCCTTGTTCGCACGCAGCGAGTCGCGCCCGACAATCAGTGAACGGGTCTTCAGCACGAACGGAAATAGCCGTGCGACATTTTTTGCCGGCATCAGATTTTCCGCTGGGGCTTCGTCGTTCATCACGCGATTTTTACTTTGATTTTGTGCCCCTTGATGCTCGCGCGGTTCAACTTGGCGATGATGCCGTTGGCGTGTTCCGCCGAGACGTCCATGAACAAATGTTTTTCGCGCACATCCACCGTGCCGACAACCTTGCCGGGCAATCCGGTTTCGCCGGCGACAGCGTTCACGACATCAATCGGTGTGACTCCCTGGGTTTCGCCGAGACTCATCCACAGGCGTGTCTGACCTTCGGGGGTGGCGCGACTTGGCTTCGGTTTGGGTGGGGCCAGCGGTTCGGGCTTGGGCTTGATGAATAATTTGGATGCGGGCTTGGTTTCAGGAATTTTCACTGCAGCTAAAATTTCCGCATCGGAATAAGTTTTCACCGGCTCGGCTTTGGGTTCAATCGCTGCCGGTTTGATTTCGGCTGGCGGAAGCACCGCTTTCGTTGCCGGCGCGGCGGCGGCTTTCCACGGCGAAACCTTTGATTTTGCCGGAGGCACGGCATCGCGAAAACGAGCCGGTCCGGAGGTCGGTGTTCCGGGGCGCGGTCGCTCGTCGCGGCGCTGGTCGAAACCCGGACGACGGTCATCGCGTTGCGGGGCGCGGTCAGCGAAACGTCCACGGGGTGCGCGGTCTTCATTGCGCTCGCGGCGGTCGTCAAAGCGGGCAGGGGGACGCTCGTCACGTTCGGGCCGGTCGTAGCTTTCCACCTTGGGCGCGGCCTTCGCAGCTTCGCCATTTTGCAAGAGATGGATAAGCGCGGACGCAATGTCGTTGGTGGAAAAAGTTTCTTCCATCAACTTTTCAACAAGGTGATCTTGCTTCTGGAATTCACCGCTGGTCAGCAGCGAGCGCAGCTTGTCGAGGAAAACGCCTTCCTTGGCTTCAGCCACTTCGTTTTCGGTCGGAATTTTTCCGCGCTGGATGCGCACGTTGGCAAAGCGCTCGATGTTGCGAATCTGAAACAGCTCACGATACGGCACGAGCGAAATCGCGCGGCCGCTTTTACCGGCCCGGCCCGTGCGGCCGATGCGGTGGACGTAATCTTCCGGGTCGTAAGGCAGATCGTAGTTGAAAACCACCTGCACATCGTCCACATCAATGCCGCGTGCGGCGACGTCGGTGGCGACGAGAAATTGCAGGCCGGACTTGCGGAATTTGTTCATCACGCGGTCGCGCATTGCCTGCGTCATGTCGCCGTGCAAACGATCCGCCTGATAACCGAGGCCTTCCAAATGATCCACCAAGTCATCTACCATGCGCTTGGTGTTGCAGAAAATAATTCCCAGCTTGAGGTCGTAAATGTCAATCAGCCGCGTGAGAAGTTCGATTTTGTAACGGCGATCCACTTCAAAATAAGTCTGGTCAATCGTCGCCACAGTGAGCGCCTTTTGCTCCATCTTGATGTTCTCTGGCGCGCGCGAATATTTTTCGATGAGGTCGCGGATCGGGCGCGGCATCGTCGCGGAAAAGAAAACCGTCTGCCGTTCCTTCGGCGCGTCTTTCAAAATCGTTTCGATGTCATCGCGGAAGCCCATGTTCAGCATCACGTCGGCTTCATCGAGGATAACCATCTTGAGATTTTCGAGCCGCAACGTGCCGCGTCGCATGTGATCCATCACGCGGCCGGGCGTGCCGATGACGATTTGCGCGCCTTGCTTCAGTCCGAAAAGCTGGCGGTCGTAAGATTGTCCACCGTAAATTGGCAGCGCGATGATGCCGCGTTTGAAGAACGCGAGCTTGTGAATTTCTTCCGAGACCTGCATCGCGAGTTCGCGCGTCGGGCAAAGAATCAAAACCTGCACCGCGCGCTTGGTCACGTCCACGAGTTGCACGGCTGGCACGCCGAACGCGGCGGTTTTGCCAGAGCCGGTCTGCGACTGGCCGACAATGTCCTTGCCCGCGAGCAGCACGGGAATGGAGGCCGCCTGAATCGGCGACGCTTGTTCGAAGCCAAGTTTATCAATGGCCTTCAGCAGTTCGGGTGAAAGTCCCAGTTCGGAAAAAAGTTTTGGAGTCATGTAGTTTGTCTTAACAACTGCGCTCACCCTATCTCAATCCGCCGAGAAAAGAGAGCTAAATCTTGGCGAAGGCGGCGGCGTCCCGCGCGACTTTGAAAACAGCGAGACAAACTTGTGCGGTCGCCGGATCATTCAGGCACAACGCGCCCTCACGGATGTGGGGAACGGTGTCGCCTTCGAGTTGCAGCGGGAATTTTTCTGCGAGCATCTGCGCGTAGGTCGAAAAATTTTCAAAGCCCGCCGCGCGAAGTTGCGCGGGGTTAACCAGCTGAAAATGTCCAAAGCTCGCCTGGCACGTCTGTCGCATCAATTCCACCAGCACGCGGCCCATCGTGTGGCGCGGGTTGATTTCCACGATGGGTTTTAATTTGGTCGCCCCGCTTGCATCGCGATAGACGAAGGCATCAATGCCCATCGGCCCGGTGAAATCCGCGCGGCGCAATTCCGCTTCCAGCGCGGAAAAAATTTCGCCGTAGAAATCCAGCATCTGCTGTGAGATGTCCGGCGGCGCGTCAAAGAGCGAAATGACTTTCACCGGAATCCGCTTGTGATGATGCGACTCCGCGAAGTTGGCCATGAACTGGCCGCGCGGGTCATTCAGCAATCCCGTGTAGCCGCAGAGCTTCAAACCGGTGGCGGACATTTCCAACTGGACTGAAAAATCCATTTCCCGTTCCAGCCACGGCTCGACAACCAATTCGCATTTGTGAGCGAAAGCGTTTTCCAGCCAACGCTGTTGTGATGGCAAAATTTCCGGCTCGAAAAGGCGCATTGCATT
This sequence comes from uncultured Verrucomicrobia subdivision 3 bacterium, assembly GCA_903827955.1. GTDB lineage: Bacteria > Verrucomicrobiota > Verrucomicrobiia > Limisphaerales > UBA11358 > UBA11358. The sequence continues at coordinate 19,953 of CAIKKJ010000133.1, read as the reverse complement.
GCTGCCCGCCACGCCGAACGATTCCTTCACGACAACCTTGTGGTGACCGCGCGAACGAATTCTGGCAATGGCGGCAACCGCTTCGGCGAGCGAGTTTACCGCCACGCCAATTTCGTTTTCCGTGCAAAGCCAGCTTTCGGTTTTTTTTGAAAGCAACTCCCGCGCAAACTCTGCGCTCCACGCTTTTGAATAAAGCTGCGCAATGCCGGGATTAAATTTTTTTTCATCTGCGCGCTTCTCGCCGGTGATGCAGGGAAAAATTGGCTTGAGTAATTCAAAACTATCCGGCCCCCACGCCCACGGACGCAGGCTGCCAAGTTTGCGTTTCGCCAAATCGCGCACCGAATTGGCGGCGGCAAATTCCGGCAGCGGAAAGCCGGCTTGTCGGATGCGGCTCAAAAATTCCACGGACGGCTTTTGGTTCACCAGCACGATGTCATCCTGCCGACAGAGAAACTGCGGCAGGTTTTCCAAGTCACGCGCGAGTTGCGCCTGATGCTTGGTGGGATTGAAGGTTTTCCCCTCGGCAATCCGGCCTTCCGCGAACGGATTGAAAATAAAAACGCTCGGGGTGCGGCCTTTCGATTGCGAATAGACGTTGAGTTGCGCGATGAAATTATCATCCAACCCGGCGGCTTTGCGCCCGGCGACGTTTACGTTGAAACCTTTCGCGCGCTGCGGCGAGAGTGGAAATTTCAGCACGCGGCAAAAGGCATCCCAGTCGGTGTCGCCGGGATTTTTCCAGCGGCGAAACCATTTTAAGCCGTAGGCGACGTGGCCGATTTCATCGCGGTAAATTTTTTCGAGCAGCCGCGAGGTTTCAGCATCGCCGACGGCGGCGAAACTTTTGCTGAAGAACTGCGCGAAGTCGAGGTTGGCCTGTTCGAACGTGAGGCAGAGGCCGGAGACGTAATCAATCGGATGCTCCATCGGCGCGATGCAGCGCCAAAAATAACCGCTCACCGGAAAATCGCCCAGCTCCACGCCGCAGGCTTGCATGCGTTCCATGTATAGCCGGGTGTGTTCCTGTTCGTCCTTGAGCGTCTGGTAAACGCCTTTGCGGAACGCGGCGGGCGCATCAGGAAATTTCAGCAACACGAGGGCCATGAGTTCGGTGGCGAGCAGTTCATGGTTGGCAAAAAAATGGAGCAGCTTGCCGCGTTCGGATTCCTGTTCAAGCCGGTGCAGTCCGGGGAACTCGCTCTTGCCGGACGCGTGCGGCTTGAAAATCAGATTTTGCGGGCGACTGGGCGCGGCTGGTGTGACCTGCGCAGTGCCTGGATTCTCATCTGTGATGGAATCCGGCGCGCGGAGTTTTTCCTCCAGCGTCGTGGCGAACAAGACTTGCTCGGCGAATTCACGCAGTTCCATTTAGGAATTAATCCTGCCAGTTGCGCCGGTGCTTGGCGAGATTGGACAGAATGCAATTCTGTGGCAGACTGATTTTCCATGAACGAAGCCAATGTCACTCCGCAGTCACCGATGAGCGCGGTTTTGGAAAGATTTCCTGGCGCGCAGCGGGCACTGTTCCGCCGCTATCATATCGGCGGTTGCAGTAGTTGCGGTTTTTCGCCGTCGGAGACGCTGGTGGAAGTCTGCGCGCGTAACGGTAATCTGCCCGTTGTCGAAGTGCTGGCGCATATTGAGTCCAGCCACGAAAGCGACGCGAAAGTTTTGATTTCGCCGAAGGAACTCGCTGAACTTTTGCAGCGAGATAAAACGGTAAAGCTCGTCGACGTGCGGTCGCGCGAGGAATTTGAGGCAGTGAACATCGCGGGTTCCGTTTTGTTATCGCAACCAGTCATGCAGCAACTGATGGCGAGCGGATCCAATGCCGAGCCGATTGTGGTCATTGATCATGCAGGTAAAAACGGCTTGGATGCCGCCGCGTATTTCATGGGGCACGGTTTGCAGAACATCCGTTGCCTCCGCGGCGGCATTGATGCTTGGGCGCAAGAAGTGGATGCAACCATCCGCCGTTACAAGCTGGGATGAAAAGGATGCGTCATCACGATTGTGAAGGTCTCGAACCTAGCAACCGGAAGGTAGGACAAATGTCTTGGGTTCTAACGCCACGTTCAGCGTGAAGTCACCGCCTCAACGCCGTTGGCTTATAAATAAAGACCATTTTGAAGCCGCCAATATTTCAATGAGGTAACCAAACTGTTACAATCTGGTGACACAGCGGTTTTACCCTTGTCGGCTGCGCGCAAATGTGGGCTATTAGAGGTGCGCAATTTTATGGTCGCACACCCCGAACTGTTCACCACCGAGAGTGGCACCAAGCAATATCGTTCTGTGTGGATTTCCGACATCCACCTCGGCACGCGGCACGCGCAGGTGGACGCCCTGCTGGAATTCCTCCGCGTCGTGGACTGCAAATACCTCTACCTCGTCGGTGATTTCATTGACGGCTGGGAGCTGAAGTCCCGCTGGTTCTGGCGCGATGAATACAACACGCTCATTCAAAAACTGCTCCGCAAAAGCCGCAAGCAAACGAAGGTCATTTACATTTCCGGCAACCACGACGAATTCATCGAGCAATTTTTTGGAATGAAATTCGGCAGCGTCACCATCGCCCGCGAAGTCATGCACACGGCGGCGGACGGGAAAAAATATCTCGTCATCCACGGCCATCAGGCGGACGGCTTGACGCATTTTAACCACCTGCTTGAAAAGCTCGGCTCGCATCTTTACAACTGGATTCTCGATATTAATCTCTGGTTTAACCGCGTGCGGCGCGCGCTGGGCTTCGGCTATTGGTCGCTAGCGGCTTATTTGAAATTCAAGGCTAAGTCCGCCGTAAAATTCGTCACGGAATATGAAAACACCTTGGCCGCCATGGCGCGCAGCCACCAAGCGAATGGCGTGATCTGCGGCCACATCCATCGCGCGGAAATCAAGAAAATTGACGGCATTGACTATTTAAACTGCGGCGACTGGGTGGAAAGCTGCACTGCGCTGGTTGAACATTTTGACGGAAAAATCGAACTCATTCACTTCCATGAAACTGATGTTTTGCGTGCTGGGCGAGGGACGCGGTCACATGACGCAGGCGATGGCCGTGAAGGAAATGGCCGAGGCGGCGGGGCATCAGGTCGTCGCCGTAACGCTCGGCGCGAGCGCTCACCGGCAAGTGCCGGAATACTTTGTGTCGGCGATGAAGACGCCCGTAACGCAACTGCCGACGTTGGAGTTCAAATATAAGGACAGCAAAGCCGTCAGCAACACCGCCACCATGCTCGGCGTGCTGGGAAACCTCCCGAAATATTTCGGCCTCGTTAGCAAGCTGGACGAAATCGTCCGCGCCGCCCAACCGGATGTCATCATCAATTTCTTTGAGCCGATTGCCGCCTTTTACGCGCTGACCCGCCGCGAGCGCCCGCCCATCGTTGCCATCGGGCATCAATTCATGTTCCAACATCCCGGCTACGTCCGCACCCCGGCGTTGCGGAAGCAGCTCGTCAGTATGCGAATTTACACCTGGCTGCTCGGTGCCCGCGCCACGAAGCTGGCGCTCTCGTTTTACGAAGCCGCCGATTTGCCGCAAAAAAGAATTATCGTCGGCCCGCCGATTTTGCGGAAACAGCTTTTCTCGCTCACGACCAATCCGAATGGTGACTTCACGCTCGTCTATCTGCTCAACCACGGCTACGCGGAACAGATCATTCAATGGAGCGATGCGAATCCCAAAACAAAACTGCATTGCTTTTACGACAAGCCCGGCGCACCGGCGGAATTTCAACATTCGCCGTCGTTAACATTTCACAAGCTCGATGGTGAGAAATTTTTGAAGCTAATGGCCGAGTGCAAAAACGTCGTCTGCACCGCCGGCTTCGAGTCTGTGAGCGAGGCCGCGTGGCTCGGCAAGCCGCTGTTTCTCGTGCCGGTGGAAAACCACGTCGAGCAGCAGGTCAACGCCATTGACGCGCAGCAGTTCGGCCTCGGCCTTGCGGAAAAAAGTTTCAACCTCGACCGGCTGGCCGAACTGCCCGCCCGGCTGCCGGTGGAAAAATTTCGCGCGTGGCTGGATTGCGCGCCGCAGAAATTGTTCCAGGCCATCGAGCAGGCCGTCGCCAAGAAAAATTCCCGATGAGCGGCGAAACCATTTTGCGCTTCCCGGAAAAATTTCTCTGGGGCACGGCCACCGCGCCAACCCAAGTGGAAGGCCACATCGAAAACGAGTGGACGAATTTCACCGCCCAGGACGGAACCAACTGCCGCGTGGCGTGCGACAGCTATCACCGCTATCCCGAAGACATCGCGTGGATGCAAAAGCTCGGCACAAACGCGCACCGCTTCGGCATCGAATGGAGCCGCCTGCAATCCGCGCCGTTCGCGCCGCTGAACCAAAACGAACTCGCGCGTTACGTTGATTTGATTGACCGTTTGCGCGCGGCCGGCATCACGCCGATGGTGGTGCTGCATCATTTTTCAAACCCGCCGTGGATCAATGCCACCGGCGGCTGGACGAACGCGGCCACGATTCCGGCCTTCGTGGATTTTGTAAGGCAGCTTGTGCCGGTGCTGCGTGAAAAAATTTATTTGTGGAACACCTTCAACGAGCCGGACACCTACGCCTGCGTGGCGTATCTGCTCGGCGGTTTTCCACCGCAGCACAAGTGGCAGCTTGGAAAATTTCGGCGCGTCATCGCGCACATGGCCCGCGCCCACGCGCAGGCCAGCCGCATCATTCGTCGCGACGGAATTTTCAACGGTCGCAAACCCGAGGTCGGCATCGCGAAGAACTGGACGTTCTTCCACGCCTACAAAAGATATTCGCCGTGGGATCGCGCGACGGCCTTCGGCTGCCACTACACCTTTAACAAGTTCGTGCTCGACGCATTCCTCGGTGGCTGGCGGCGGCGCGCCTCGACGTTCATTGGGCTTAATTATTACGGCCGCGTGCGCTTCCATCATTTTGCTGCGATGATTCCAGCGAGCGGCGCGCCGGTGACGCGGCTCAAGGATTTTGGTTTTGTCTGCGATGACATGGTCGAGCGCTACCCGGAAGGATTGGAAAAAATCCTGCCGTATCTGCAGCGAAAATTTCGCCTGCCGATTTACATCACCGAACACGGCTCGGCGTCAGTGGACGAAACTTTTCGCGAGCGTGACCTGAAGCAAAATCTTGCCGCGCTGCACCGCGCGACCCAAGCCGGCGTGGATGTGCGCGGGTTTTTCTACTGGTCGTTGCTGGATAATTTTGAGTGGCAGTTCGGCTATACGAAAAAATTTGGCCTGCTTGCCGTCGATTTCCAAAACGAAAAACTCCCGCGCACGGCTAAGCCGCTGGCGGGAGTTTATGAAAAAATCTGCCGGGAAAATTCCCTGCGAATCTGAATCAGAATTTCCACATCACGTCGGCCATGAAGTGAAAGGCGGCGCTGGTCTTGTTGTCGGGAACCAAACCATTCGCCACCAAACTGTCGGCGCTGATGAGGTCGTTGATAAAACAAGTCGCGGTGAAGGTGAACGAATCCGTGAACGAGTAGTTGAATTTGACCATGTGGCCTTTGACATTGGTGCCGCCGTAGTAACCAAACGGAATGCTGCCGGCGGTTCCGGTCTGTTGGTCGCCAGGATAAAACGCGCCGTTGTCATCGTCCACGAGTTGATCATACCACGCATCACTTTCAAGGCGCTCGTAGCGGTAAGTGAGGTCCCAGGTTTTTTTGGTGCCGGACTTGCCGAGCGTCACACCAATCCAGAATCCCTGGTTGTTTGCGCTGGTGGCGAGGTTTTGCATGAACTCAGCCGAGGCTTTGATGGGAAAGGCACCGTTGTAAAACGGGAATGAATCCAGCGTGTAGGTGGCACTGCCGTTGAGGATCGCCGGGAAATAACCATATTTCAAAGAATACAAATCAGCACCGGTGACGGGAGCCTGCGTGATGTAACGGGTATTCCCCTGATTGACATATGGCACGTTGGCGCTGGTGAGTTGCTCGGTGCTGGTGATCTTGAAAGTGCCGGCGCCGAGCGTGGTCGAGAATTTTTCATTCCACTTGCCGGTCCACACCACCTGCGCGCCGACCATGGCTGGGTCGCTGGCCAGTGACTGTTCCTCGTCGAGCACAAAACCCGCGCCGGTGAAGGACACGCTGTGCTGATCATTGATGGCCCAGTTCGCCTGCACGGCGGCACCTTCGGGGGTGAGGTCGGGGTCAAACACCATCGGCGTGAAGGTAAACGGATTTTCCATTTTTCCAACCGTGGTGGAAAGCTGCCAGCCACCGGAATTGACAGGCGTCCATTTGCCGTAGGCGGTGTCAATGTAGATACTCTTTTTGCTGAAGTTGTCCTGCATTGTGCTGTTGGCAGAGAGCGGATTGCCGGCGGAACCTTTTGCATCGCCCGACGCGAGGCGAAAACCCGCTTCGAGATTATCAAACATGTTCACGGTGATGCCGAAACGGAGACGGTAGCGGTAGCGTTCGCGCGCTGCGAACCCTTCATTCTCACTGCTGATGTGATCGTAGCGGGCGCGGACATCGCCACTGATTTTGTAACCGCTGACCCAGTCGGGCATGCCCAATTTGGACTGCACGGCGGCGGTGAAATTTTTGTCCGCCTCCTCGCGCAAATCCTGCGCCTCGCGCACGGAGAGAATTCCCTTCTCAACGAGCTTGTCGATCAGCACGTCTGCTGACTGCGCGCGAGCTTGCGTCGCGCAGGCTAGCAAGGCGGCGGTGGTCAGAAGTGATTTACCAAAAAGTTGGATGGGTTTCTTTGTGTGTTTCATGAGCGGCATCAAATGTGCGCCAGCGTGGATTCTTTTCGTTACGTGCACACGGCAAAAGGGTGACGATTCGGTGACAACCAAATGCGGCTGTGTGGCTGCAAAGTGTCATTAGCGGGCTGGCGGATTTTCCCTGCCGTCACGTTTTGGTTACACGGGCAAAAAAAATAATTTACCATCGATCGAGAATCGCTAAAAGCCTTGCGAACAAAAGGTGAAACGCGCGGGGGAATTCTTTTTTTACAACGGCTTAAAACTGCGTGCTCCTGTCCGCAAGCTGGAGGTTGTCAGTGTTCGCTTCGCCTAGCATGACGGCTCGATAATTTAACTCTCGAACCAACCTATGCTAAACAAAAAAACAGGACTGATTGCACTGCTCGCCAGTTTCGCCGTGGGCGAAATCATGGCCGGCAACCTTAACACCTACGTTTCCGGCGGCGGCGACGTTTTGCTTTGCTTCCGTAAAGCAACCGGCGATCTCGTTGTAGACGCGGGTAACATCTCGACCTTCACCGGCCTGACCGCCAACCAGCGCTACGGCATCTCCAGTTACACTGGTTCGCAACTGGCAACCGCCAACAGCGGGCCCGGCACGAACGGCGTAGCTTGGTCGTCCTTTACTTGGTTGAGCGACAAAACAATTTACATCACCAAGCCCCGTCCCGCTGCGGCCTTGGGCACGCAGACGACGCCGTGGACGCCGCAAACCGGCGCCAGCCAGAACAACGTCATCAACCGTATGAACAAAGTGGTTCAAGGTGCGCAGGATGAATTCACCTTCAACGGTGCCAGCACCGGCACGGCGGTCATCACGGAAGACAGCAGCATTGGCAATATCAACTTCGCCAACGGTCTGAGCTACCGCGATGCCATCTTCGGTAGTGGTTCCACGGCGAATTTCTTTACGACGTTCCAAGGCGTGCCGGAAAACACCACGCCGAACAACTTCATCACTGCGGGCAAACTCCAGCGCTCTGACTTCTATCAGCTCTCGCCCGGCGGTGCCTCGGCTACTTGGCTCGGTTATTTTGAGCTGTCCACCAATGGCGCGATGACTTACGTCGCGTATCCGAGCAGCACGCCGGTCATCCAGTCCATCAGCCGCGTTGGCAACCAGACGACCATCAACTACACGGCTGGAATCTATGGAACTTACACGCTCCGTAAAAATACCAGCCTGAACTCCGGCACACCGTTGCTCAGTTGGACCTCGGTAGCCACACTCACCAGCGGCGACACCGCCAGCCACAGTATCACGTTCACCGATAACAACACCGTCAGCTTTTACACCATCACCGCCCAATAATTCAAAAACAAAACCATTTTTAAAAATTTAACCAACAATCAACCAACAAAAATTAACATGAAAAAAACAATCCTCCTCTCGATGGCACTCGGCCTCGCCAGTGCTGCCTCGCTCACGGCTGGCACCGTTGACATCTTCCTGACCGGTTCGACCGCGTTCCGTTCCCAGGTTTATAACGCCGCATTGAAATGCTTCAGCCCCGCGCCGACCATTTACTACGGTGACGCCAGCCACGGTGGTGCCGGCTCCGGTTTCAGCTCCAGCACGGCTGCTTGGGCGATGACGGGCACGCCGCTGTTGACCATGACCAATGTTTACGGAGTTGGCTTTTTGCCCTCCGGCACGACGCTTCGCATCCACGGCCTCTTCACCGGTTCTGTGCAAGGCATTGAGACCGTAGAAGACGGCGTAGGTCTGGTGTTTCCGCAGGCCGTCGGCTCGGCTGGCGGTCTTTGCACGGCTTATGTGACCAACATTCCCACGGTTGGTTTTTCTGACTGCGCCAGCCCTTCGACGCCTTATAACGTCGCGAACAAAACCGGCTTTGCTGAAGAGAGCGTCGCCATCCAGCCGTTCGTGTGGTGTGTTTGCAATGCTGACGCTGCCAAGACAAACATCTTTAATGTCAGCTACGAACAGGCCTTCCACGGCATTTCCACTGGTTATCTGCCCCTCTCGGCTTGGACGGGCATCAACAATGACACGAACTACAACGTCTATGTTGCCCAGCGCACCAAGGACTCTGGCACCCGCCGGGTTGAGACCGCCTTGGCTAACTACTCATACAACGACACCGTTACATCTTACATCTTCAACACCAACGCGAACACTTGGTATCTTCCTACCTCCCTCACCGCTGGGCTTTTGGGTGACGGCACGGTGGGCGTCGTTGGACCGGCGGGCTTGAGCAATAACGTTCCCAATGGTGCGAACACGGCTTGGGGTTTCGGCTACGTTGGCGGCGGCGATCTCCGTCTGGCGTTGAATCTTTCGAAGGGAATCACCAACCTCTCCATCGGCATGCTCTCCTTTGCTGATGCTAAATCCCTCGGCTCATCGAACTGGGCGAACGTTGTCGCCCTGAATGGCTTCTGGCCTACGACCGCTGGCATTGGTTTGCGCGGAAACTCTGTGACCAATGACTTCTCCCCCGTCAAGAATGGTTACTACTCGGCTTGGGCAGAAGAAACCCTGGTTTATTCCACCTCGCAATCGGGTATTGCCGACAACGGCAGCATCGGTGGTTCCAAGATTACCGACACCGCGCTGGGCAATGGCACCACGGCTGGTTCCTTCCTCGGTGTTTTCAACGCCCATAACTACGCCTCGCCGGTCGCCGGCAGCTTGGACAATGAAATCTTCGTCAGCCAGTCCGTTGGCGGCACGGGCTATCCGGCCACCGCCATCCGCCTCGGCGACATGAAGAGCAACCGCGCGGCGGTCGGCGGCGAAATCACGCCTTACTGATTCTCAGCCAACCCTAAACTAAATACTACGCAACCGGCGCAGGGCAACCTGCGCCGGTTTTTCATGTTCCGAACTAAATCCAATCTCCTCCATGAAAAATTCATTCTGCTCCATCGCTGTATTCGCCATTTCCATCTTCAGCCTTTCGATGGGGAATATCTTGCTCAAGCTGGGCATGGATCGTTACGCCGTGATGACGGCGAACGGGATGCCCGCTTGGACGGCGTTGCTGAAACTGCCGGCTTTGAACCTTGGTGTGTTGCTGATGCTGGTGCAGTTCGGTTGCACGATCACGCTCTTCAAATGGGGTTGGGAGGCAACTGTGGTGATTCCCGTCATGGGCTTGAGCTACGTCGCCATGGGTTTCATTAGCCGCTGGATGCTGGGCGAGGTGGTCACGCCGGGGCGATGGCTTGGTATCTTGCTCATTACTCTGGGCGTGTTTCTGGTCGCCCGTTCTTCTGGTTCAATTCCAGTCCGTTGACAAAAACAAACAAATTATTGATTAAATACTATTGCCAGATGAATAGGCCGAAAGCGCCCTGAAATGTCACATTCGGGAACTGGACATTCCGCAGAACAAAGTTTAGGGTGAGCGCCATGAGCACCACACTCGTCAAATCCGTGCCACTGGGTGATTTTGTCGAAATCAGCGTGCTGACTCCCGGTTGGGAAGCCCGCTTGCACGCGCTGGTGAAACAGAACCGGCCAATCAAATTCGATATGTATCCCCATCCGGATATTTTTCAAACCTTCCAAGCCCGGATTCAGCAGCAAGGCTACTCCACTTTGGTTCCCGAAAACGACCGCTGGCAACATTTCCTGATGCCGAATTCCAAACCGAGTGCCGCGTAAGAAAATCTTCCCGCCGACTTTCCCGTGCGCAAATTGACGTGGCGCAGAAAGAGTTGATTTTTAGTTTGGCATTTCCACATTTTTTTACTGCGTCAAAATTCCACCCATGCCCCTAAAATTTTTGAGCAAAAAATTATTTCCCGGCGATGCTGGGTGGCAAAATCGAAAACAATTCAAGACGCTGGTTTGGGTGGTCTTTGTGGCAGTTTGTTTTGGGTGCGTCATTGGTGGCATCATGCTGTATTACGCCAAGAAGTGAAGTTGGTTTAATGCCTTCACAAAATATGAGCTGCCCCGGTTGCCCGGCGCGGCTTTGATTTTTTAACTGGATTTTATCCGTTCACCAGCACAGGCAGCACGGGGCCGAACGCATCATGCTGGTCAAACCACCTTACTACCGGAAGAGAAATCCTTGGTGATGGTAACGTTGGCCTTGTTTTTAGGGAATAAACTTTTCGATGGTCGGAAATAAAACCTCACTTTCCAGCCAGCCCACCCAAACAGGACTGCAGACTTAACCGGAGGTAAAACAAATAACCCAGCAAGACTGACACGGACGTGGGCATGGAATTACTAGAAAGGTCTAACCAAACACATCCGCCATCGGGCAAGTGAATTTTTCCGGCAGCGCTGGGGAGACCGCAATGGCGGCACTCACATTTCGGCCACGCAAAATTCAATCTTGTTTTACAAACGTCACATTGCCGAAACATGTCAGACGCATTGCTTCTCCATCCTCACCGTCCGTTGACTGTGGAACGTCATTTAATCATCCAGGAACTCACATTGCGGCCCTCTGGCGAATGGAAGCCGGAGTCCCGCGGTTGGGCCGTGCTGCGTGCCGCCGAGGGCGCGGGCTATACCATGCAGGGTGCCGCTGCTCGCGAGTTCAATGTCGGCGACATGGTGATTGTCGGGCCGGGCACAAATTTGACGGTGCGCGCCAGTCAGTTGGGAACGTTCAAGTTTGAATTTTTTTTGGTGCTGCCACAGTTCCTAAATGGCCTGCTCACTGTCACCGAATGGCGGCAACTTGAAGATGTCTCGCGGCAGAATTTTTCCAAGCTAGTGCATTTCCCCGCTCCCGAGCCGGCCGCGCAAAAGTTTTCCCGGCTGGCCGCGCAACCGAAGCGCGACTGCCTTTCTTCGCGTTCAGCCATGCTGCAGCTCTGGGCGTCCTCTATCAGCAGTCTGCTGCCTCCCGTCAACGCTGCCACCGGTCAGCTTGTTCAGTTGCGCGACCGCTTCCGCGATTTCATCGGCAAGATGTCTGAATCCGAGCTGGCCACGCGCTCGCTGCCGGAACTGGCGGAGCAATTGCATTGCAGTGAACGCCATTTCAGTCGGCTCTTCCGCGAGGAATTCAAAGTCTCCCTGCGTGACCGCCAGACGGAACTGCGCTTGCAACGCGCGCGCCAGTTGCTGGCCGAAACCAACTCCAAAATCATCAATGTCGCCTACGAAAGCGGCTACCGGCATCTCGGCCTGTTCAACGCGATGTTCAAGCGCCGTTTCGGTCTCACGCCCAGCGCGTGGCGGCAAAAAAATCTACCGGTCGAGCCGGTGGAGAATTTTCCCAAACGCGGCGGTCTGGCGGTGGCGGTGCTGCTGATGCTCGCGCAGATTTTTTTTTCGCCTGACCTAAAGGCGCAAACCACGAACGCACCCGCCGCGACTAACGCCACGCCGCATTTCAAGGTCGAGAAATATCTCGTCGCTGGCAACACCATCCTGCCGCCGGAAAAAATGGGCAGCCTGTTCACCAATGTCCCCGCGTCCTTTGGCACGAACGTCACTTTCACCGACATCCGCAGCGCGCTCGCACAGTTGCAGACGGCGTATCGCGAGCGCGGCTTTGTCACCGTCTCCGTCGGCCTGCCGCCGCAGAAGCTCACCAACGGCGTCGTTAAAGTGAAAGTCACCGAAGGCCGCCTCGCAGATATCAGGGTGCAAGGCAACAACTGGTTTAGCACGCCGAACGTGATGCGTGCACTGCCAAGCTTGCACACGAACATGCTTTTGAACTCGCACGTTTTCCAGCGGGAACTGGATTTGGCAAACGCGAACCGCGACCGCCAGATTTATCCTGTTATTTCCCCCGGCTATGAGCCCGGCACGAGCGAATTGACGCTGAAGGTGAAGGATCGTTTCCCCGTCCACGCGCGCGGCGAATACAACAACACCGGCACGCCCGGCACGCCGACTGACCGTGTAGCCGTCAACGCTTCCTACGGCAACCTCTGGCAGCTCGAACATCAGGTCGGCGTGCAATACACCTTCACGCCGCTCGATTACAAAAACGCCAATCCCTATGGCATCTGGGGACCGGACTTGCCACTCATTGCGAACTACAGCCTTTATTATCGACTGCCGCTCGGTCGGGTGAAATCCGTGCAGGAGCAGGTGGACCAGAGCAACGGCAAGTTCGGCTACAACGAAGTCACGCACCAGTTTCAAATGCCGCCGCCGAACGGTCGACCGGAAATTACGCTCTACGGTTCGCGCTCCGTTTCCGACACGGGTGTGCAACTCGATCCGAATGTCCTGACGCTCATCAACACCAACGGCACTTACCTCGCGCAGCAAAAGGCGAGCGAGAGCGTGACGCTCAATGAAGGCATCGGCATGAAATTTTCCATGCCGCTGCCGCAAATCCGTTCCGTGTCCTCGACGTTTGTTGCCGGGCTGGATTACAAGCACTACGAATCGCGCAGCGTGCAGGCGGATATCCTTGACCGCATCGCCACCACCACGAACGGCTCGACCACCATCACCTACGGCAATGTTTTTTACACCGAGCATCTGCCGTTGACGGCTTCGACCGTGGATTATTTTCCGTTGAGCCTCGGCGTCAGCGGCGGTGCGCCGGACAAATGGGGCGTCACTTCCTTCAACGTCCAGGCCAACTACAATATCGCCAGTATCGGCTCGCTCTCGCAAATCGCCTACAGCGCTGGTGCGCCGAACATAATTACGACCAACTCCCATTCGCATATCGTCAGCACTAATTCCGGCAACCAAGCCAGCGATAATTATTTCACCGTCCAAGCCGGCATGACGCGCGAGCAACGCATCTACAAAGATTGGACAATGCTGCTCCACGCCGACGGTCAGTGGGCGAGCTCGCCGTTGTTCAGCAACGAACAGTTTGGCATGGGCGGCCTCGCCGGCGTGCGCGGCTACACCGATGGCGAAGCTTATGGCGACACCGGCTGGCGCGTGTCCATCGAACCGCGCACGCCGCTCATCAACATCGGCATGGTGGATGGCGATGTGCCGTTCTGGCTACGCGGTTCGGTGTTCATGGACTATGGCGAAATTTATCTCGTGCAAAAAATTTCTGCTGGCTCGCAAGAGACCACGCGTTTCTGGGGCGCGGGCATGGCTGTCACCGCCAACATCGGCAGCCACCTTGATGCCCGGCTCGCGCTGGCGTTTCCGTTGCTTGGCACGATTGGAACCACGGCTGGAGACATGCACGTTTATTTCGCCGTCGGAGGACAACTATGAAACCACGTCAATTTTTTCTGCAATGGTTTTGCGCCTGGGGCCGTGTCACGCCCGCCTTTGTGCTACTGCTGCTCACACGTCATGCGAACGCTAATCCAACCGGCCTGACCGTAGTCGGCGGCTCAGCCACTGCGCAAAACAGCGGCTCGCAGCTCACCATCAACACATCGCAGAACGCCGTGTTGAACTGGTCATCCTTCAACATCGCTGCCGGCGAGCGCACGATTTTCAACCAGCCGTCCGCCACATCCGTTGTGCTTAACCGTATCACAGACCAAAATCCGTCGCAGATTTACGGCTCATTGCAGGCGAACGGCATCGTGGTGCTGCTCAACTCGTCGGGATTTTATTTCGGGCCAAACTCTTTCGTGAGCGCCGCTGGTCTGACCATTTCTACGGCCAACTGTTTGCCGCCGCAAAATTCCGGCGGCGCGTGGGTCTTCAACGGCCCGCCGCCGCTCGCCAGCATCGTCAACTTCGGCCAGATCAGAATTGGCAACGGCGGCGACTGTTTTTTCATCGCGAATAAAATTGAAAACCACGGCAGCATCGAGGCCGACGCCGGGAGCATTCAGTTTGCGGCCGGAAAAACTGTCACGTTGAGCGAACGTCCTGACGGACGCGGCATGAGCATGGAAGTCACGCTGCCGCAAGGCTCGGTGGACAACTACGGCAACGTCATCGCCGACGGCGGCACGATTGCGATGCACGCAAAAGTTGTAAATCAAAACGGTTTCGTGCAGGCGAACTCGGTGCAGAGCGTGAACGGCGTGATTGAACTCGTAGCGGCGGAAGAACTGAATCTCGGCGCGAACTCAAAAATTTCCGCTGCCGGTGACGATTCGGCCAACGGCAGCGCTGGTGGCACGGTCACGCTCAAGTCCGAAAACCTTTTCTCCGACGCTGTGGGTAGTCAGATCATCAGTTCCGGCGGCGCGCACGGCGGCAACGGTGGCGACGTGGAAGTCAGCGCGCCGAACATTGCGTCGTTAAATTCCGCGATGGACGCTAGCGCGCAAACGGGTTTCACCGCCGGTGAATTTTTGCTCGATCCGAGTAGTATCGTGCTGGCGTCCGACGGCAGCGGCACGGTTCCCAATTCTGGCACAGTCGCTTCTAGCACGCCCGGCGCGTTGCGCCTGAATGTCAACACAGCGTTCGCGAACAAAAATTTTTCCGCCATTAAACTTCAGTCCACCGGCGACATCACTTTGGATACCGACGTAAACTGGATATTGGGCGGTAGCACCGGCAACCCTAGCGGACTTGTGACGTTGCAGGCGGGCGGAAATATTTTGTTGAAGGACGGTGCGCAAATCACCGATTCGCAAAACTGGTCGCTGACGATGCAGGCCGGTTATAAATTTTCTAACAACACCATCAAGCCCGGCGTTGGGAGCATTACGCTCGACGGTTCGAGTGCCATTCAACTCGCCTCGGGGGCGCTGAATTTGACGGCGGGACAGGACATCACGGTCAACTCCGGTTTCATCATCACCACCGCTGGCGGCAGTATCAACGCCCATGCCTTGAGTGGCAACATCAACACCGGTTCCGACGCGCAGGGATATTTTTTCCGGCCCAACGCCACCAGCATCGCGACGGCCTACAATCTTACCCACGGACTCGGCGGCATCAGCACGATGGCAGGCGGCGACGTGAATCTCACGGCGGGCGGCAATGTGACGAGCCTCCTGCCGGGTGTCAGTGGTCGCACGCGTGGCTACTATTACAACGGCGATTTTTTTGCGGGCATCGGCGATTACGCTACGGCGGGCGCGGGCGCGTTCGGATCGCAGGCGGGCAACGTGAATATCGTGGCCGGCGGCAACGTGACCGGCCATTACGTCGTGGCCAACGGCACGGGGAGCATTTTCGCCGGCGTGTTGATGGATGCGAATGGTAATCCGATTTCCGTCGCAGGCAAATATCAGCTCGGCAGCAGTGGTAATGCGGGCAATGACTTGGGCGCGAACACTCTCGCGTTGAGCCTCATCAAAGGCGGCTGGAACGTGACGGCGGCGCAGAACCTCAACTTACAAGAAGTCAACAACCCAAACGGGATGTTCAACGTCGTGGGCGGCAGCGCGGTGCGGCACTACTTCGATTACGCAGCCACGGACTTTGTAAATCTCACCGCTGGGAACCAGGTTCAGCTTGGCGGCACGGGCGGCAGTTTTCTCCGGCTCGACACGATGACCATCCCGGCAATTTTCCCCGGCATCCTCGACATCGTGGCCGGCGCAGGCGGCGTGGTGCTCACTGGCGACACGACGTATCGGCAGATTGATTTGTTCCCGTCGCCGCTCGGCGGATTGCAAATCACCACCACCGACGGCGGTTCGCTCACCAGCAAATTGCCGTTGCTCAGCGGTGCGCCACAGATTTTTAGCCTCGTTATTTCCGACAGTGGCAGCAAGCAATACCTCAACAGCACCAGCTTCGGCCCAAATGACCACGCCGCCACGCCGGTGCATTTGAACAGCGAGCAGACGGTGGAACTTGACATTGCCGGCGACGTGAATTTGATTTCACTGTTCTCCTCCGAAGCCGCGACGGTCAATGTCGGCGGCAACCTCATCAACTCGCGTTTTCAGGGTATGAACTTGAACGGTGCCGACGTGACGAGCATCAATGTCACCGGCGACATCATCAACCGCAGCGCATTCACCAGCGTGGACTTGAGCACCGTCGTTGGCGCGAACACGCCGGACCTGTCCGTGCTGTTGCGTTCGCAGAGCAGCCTGATTTCCGTCGCCACGTTGCTGAACAGCATTTACTACAACCCGACGACGCACTTGCTGACGTATCAAAATATTCCGAACGTCAGTCTCACCACCGTGCTGAATCTGCTCCAGCACTTGCCAGTGCAAAAAGTGGATGCCCAAGGTAACTTGCTATGGCTCGATTCCGAACACACGCAGCCAGACACGGAAATTGTTTCCGTCTTCAACACGGCCACGGCCACCGCGTTGTCGAACAAATTCAAATCCCTTGGCGGCGTGCCGACGGATAACTCCGGCCTCGCTATCGGCGGCGGCGGCACTTTCAAGGTCAATGCGCGTGATATTGACCTCGGCACGACGGCGGGCATTCGTTCGCTGGGCGTTGGCCTCTACAACAATTCGGGAACTTACCCGCTCGCAAACCTGTTTAACACCGGTGCAAAAATTGTCGTGGATGCCACGGGCAACCTCGACATGTTCTCGACCAGCATCGCCTCGCTCAACAGCGGCGACATCTATGTGAACGCCGATGGCTTCATCCGCGTTGGCTCGTCGGTTTTCACGGTGAACACTTCCGGTGCGCGCGGCATTTTTTCGACTGGCCTGGGCAACGTCGCGGTCTATGCCGGCGGCGACATCAATGTAGACGGCTCGCGCATCGCCGTGTATGACACTCGTCCGGCGCAACCTGGTGTGCCAGCGCCCGGCGGCTCGCTCACGGTCGTCTCGCGCCACGGCAACGTCACGGTCGGCGGCGGCGGTTCCGGCTTTGTGACCATCAGTTCTTACTTCGTTGACCCGGTCACGCACGCCGTCACCTCGCAGACGCCGACGATTCCCGGCACGGGCATTTTGCAGACGTCTTACAACCGCAACGGCAACGTGCTGCTCGAGGCGTTGAACGGCAACGTGGTCATCGGCGCAGGCGGCGTGGAACAACTGTTATTCAAGGGCAACAAGACGACAATCGATACCGGTGCACTGGCCACCCTCTTCCGCCTCGCGCTCGAAGGCAATGATGCGGCGTCGGAGGCGTATCAAAGAGAATTGAACGGCATCATCGTCGGCGCGGCGGTGTCGTATGTGGATGTATATGCGGGTTACGGTCTGCAACTATTGGATTCGGCGCACAACCCAGTTTTGGATCCATTCGGTAACCCGGAGATTTCAGCGCTCAACCTCGCAGCGGGCACTTTGGTGAAAAATTCCGACGGCCACAACATTGATGCCACCGGCTCCGGTATCATCGGTGCCGGCACGACAACACTTCAGGCCAGCGGCGGCATCACCGGCAACATCATTTCATTTGGTGATGTGAATCTTGACGCCGTCAACAACATAAGTGTTAACGTTTTCGGATTGGGTAAAGTGAACGTCACCTCCGATACCGGCTCCATTCAAGGCAAGATTATTGGCGTGGAAGGCATTAGCGCGAACAGTGACAGCATAACCGCCGACTTGGAATCCAACGCCGCGATTAGTGGCGACACCAGCGGCAGCACTGGCTTTGCCGCCAGCCAAGCTGCTGCTAATGTCGCGGCGGGCGTCGGTAATGACGCCGCAAACGAAGCGAAGAAAACCGATGACAAGGGCGACGACGAAGTGAGTAAGAAAAAGAAACCCATTGCTTTGGCGCAAAAGGTTAGCCGCGTGACCGTGCTACTGCCGAAGAAAAATTAATTTGAACCAAGTCCAACCAAATCTGAAACGAACCAAACCAAATTTATGATTCACTTAATTCATCCGATGCTGGCGAGCAACGCCTTCAAGTTTGCGATTGAAAAAGCGACGCCGGAAGGCAAAGTCACGATCGGTGTGCTGTTCATCCTCTCGATGTTCAGCTGGACCATCATCATCACCAAATTTCGCCAACTCTGGATTGCGCGCGCGGCATCCAAGAAATTTTACGCTGCGTATGCCGAGACGCGCGACCCGCTGGACATTCATAAAAAGGGCATGGAGTTTCACGGCGCGCCAGCCTACCAGCTCTATGCGCGCGGCGCAGAGGAGGTGGCGTATCACCTGAAGAACAATCCCGTTGCTGTGAAATCCATTGTGCCGCCTGGCGTGGGTGATGGCCAGACCGACCACCTTGCACGTGCAAACATGACGAAGGTCAGCCCGGCTTCATTCGAGGCGGTGAAAGTAGTTTTGGAAGAAGCTGCTGCCGCGCAGGCGATGTCGTTGGAGAAGGGTATGATTGTGTTGTCCACGGCGGTGGCGGGCGGGCCGTTCATCGGTTTGCTGGGCACGGTTTGGGGCGTGATGGAAACATTCGCCGGCATCGCTGCCGCCGGTCAGGCGAGCTTGACGGCGATGGCGCCCGGCGTGGCGGGCGCGCTCATTGCCACGGTCGTCGGTCTGCTGGTCGCGATTCCAGCAATGTTCGGCTACAACTTCATGGTCACAACCATTCGCAACATCACGCAGGAACTGGACGGCTTCGCCGCGCGTTACGCCAACCAGATTGAGCATCACTTTGTGGATAACCGCGACATCGAGGACAAGATCGCCGGCGCGTTGAAACGCGCGGAGTCGGCCTAGTCTTTGCCACGAGCTGAAATGAAAAAGTGTTCGCACAGCGCGCACGAGTCGTTGACGGAGTTGAACATCACTCCGCTGCTCGACCTTGCGTTCGTGTTGCTGGTGATCTTCATCATCACCACGATTCCGCCGGTCGAGGACAAGGATTTGAAGCTGCCCGTGGCGAGCAAGAACCAGAAAGATCCGCCGCGCAAGGCGACTTATGTTTCGTTGCAATCGGATGGGAAACTGTTTTTGAACCGCGCGGAAATCAAGATGGAGGACTTGTTGCAGACGCTCATCAACCTGCGCATGACAGACCCGGATTTGAACATCATCGTGCGCGGTGACGGCAAGACGAAATACAAAGGCATCCGTGCCGTGCTGGACATCTGTCAGCAGGCCAACGTGCCGAAGCTGGAACTGGCCACGGAGGTGCAAAAGTGATTCCTCAATCCAAACCTAAAAAACCAGTCAACTCGTCCAAGGCCAATCTGACGGTCTCCGTGGTCGTGCACGTCGTCATCGTGCTCGTGCTGTTTTACTTTGCGGCGCGCGAAGGACTCATCGGCAAGAAGGTGCAATCCATCCTGGTCACGAAGGTTGAGGAAAAGAAGAAAGAGCCGGAAAAGCCGAAGGAAGAACCGAAGCCCGAACCGCCGAAAATCGAGCAACCGAAAGTAGAAGCACCCAAAGCCGAGGCCGCAAAGACCGCCCCGACCGTTGCGCCGCCGGTGGTCGCGCCCGCGGCGGTGGACGTGCCGAGTTTTGATTTTGCCGGTGGCAAGACGGTGTTGTCCGAGAGCGACCCGGTGCAGCTTTAC
>CAIKKJ010000132.1 GCA_903827955.1 uncultured Verrucomicrobia subdivision 3 bacterium | reverse complement strand
GGCGGTATTGTAATAGCCCATCTGCGTGTGGAAGCGCCCCATGTCCACGTTGAAATATTCACTCGGTGACCATTGCAGTTCGAGTCGCTCCACATCGAGCCCCCACTCGTTTTCCGTGCTGGAGGCGATGACTGTCTCACCTAAGACCGACAAATTATCTGCGAGTTGCGATTGAATGAACAAATCAAATTCACCGGTGTAAAATGAATTTCCCGCGCGCTGGGCCGGCGGATTGTAAGGCACGCCCGATGCGTTGTTGATCCCGTTGCGTGTGCTGTAGTGGTAATCGACATCGGCAAAACCGTGAAACTGAAGGTTGGGATAAGTCGGTGCGGCGGGCATGACGCTGGCGGTGTCGCCATTTTTCAGTGCGATTTGTGCCTTGAGGTCTTTGAGTTGGGTCTCGTCGCTATTGACCTTGTTGACGAGCTTCTCGAGAAACTCACGGTCTACGTTCGCCGGCAGTGTGAAGGGCGCGTCATCAGCCATGGCTAGGCTGGCAGAAAGCAGCATCGGCAAAACCACGGCGTGCGGCGGCATTTTGAATCCGTTCTTCAACTGTTTCTTTTTCATGTTCACAGGTTCCCTCTGTTTGGTTGGACGGTCACAAAAAGTTGAGTTCGGTTTATTTCGCGCTGGCTTTAGGAAAACCTTCAGAAATTTTTTGCCGATGCCCCGTCGGCTGGATCTTTGGCGGTGGCCACCAAGGCGGCAACGGTCTTCGTCAAATCCGCGTGCACACCATCCTGCTGGAGCAATATTTTCCCCGCCTCATCCAAAATCGTGAGCATGCTTGAATGCCGGAACAAGCCCGAGGGATTGCGGCCGAAACCAATGCCAAGTTGCACCGCCAGCGCCGTCGTGGCCGCCGGCGAGCCGCGCAGCAGCACCCAGTTTTTTTCCGATAACCCATGATCGGCGCGGTATTTTTTTAGCGCCGCCGCCGAATCCAAATCCGGCGCGAGCGTCACCAGCACGAACATCGTCCGCTCGCGCGCTGCCGCAGGTAGCGAGGCGGCCACCGCTTTCATGTCGTCCTTGGTGATGACACAAATGCCCTCACAACTGGCATAAAACATCGAGATGACGGCCGGTCGGCCGCGCAATTGAGCCAGCGTGAGCGTCGTCCCGGCATCCGTCTGCCAGTCAGCGGCCAAATTCAATGCCGCTCCGTGGGTGGCGGCGGCAACTTTCGCCGCCGCGTGGTCGTCGCAGCAGGATTTTTTCTCCGTCGCGCAGCTCGCCAGCAAAACGGCGGCGAAACCGACAATGGATAAACGCAAGCAAAACACATTTATCATCGGCGCGGCGCGGACCGGCTTGAGGAAAAAGAATGTAAATAAATATTTGCCGCGCACCGCCGGTTCTCGCTTTGCTTTTCCGCTGGCGCGCCGTTAAGTTGGTTGCATTGAATAACGAATTTTCCATCGCAGCCTACTGGTCGGACGGCATGGACGAAAATGGCCTTGCCGACTGGGCGCGTCGGCTGCGCGGCCGGCTGCCGGCGAAAGACGTTTCGCTTGGCCTGGTATTCATGTCGCCGAAATTTTTTCCGCATGCCGAACAGGTCTTGGAAATTCTCCGGCTCCACGCCCGCATCCCGTTGCTCGCGGGCTGCTCCAGCTCTGGCCTCGTCGCCGGCCAGGAGGAAATCGAAGGCGCAGGCGGCCTCGTCCTCGCGCTCTACTCGCTGCCCGGCGCGCAGTTGAAAGGCGTCCGCTTCACGCAGGAACAAGTGGATCAGGCGGACGATGAAAATTATTGGGCCGTGGAATTTGGCCTTGTGAAAAACAACGTCAATGGCTGGCTGGCGTTCATTGACCCGTTTCACCTTGATGCCGAGGCGTGGCTGCGCTCGTGGAATAAAAATTTCGCCGCCCAGCCGGTTTACGGCGGCCTGGCCGCCGGGAATTTTCCCGAACCGGTCACGCAAATTTACCTTGATGGCGAAGTGTTTGACGATGGTGGCGTGGCCATCGCCGTCGGCGGTGATGTCGCGCTCGAAGGCGTCGTGGCCCAGGGCTGCACGCCCATCGGCGAGGCGTGGACGCTCACGCGCGTCGAGCAGAATCTCATCCAGCACATTGCTAACCGTCCCGCCTACACCGTGCTGTCCGAGACGGTCAACCAGCTTCCGCCGGCCGAACAGCAAAAGGTGCGCGGCAACCTGTTCATCGGTCTGGCGGTGAACGAGTATCTTGAAGAATTTCACCGGGGCGATTTTCTCGTGCGCAATCTGATCGGCGGTGATCCGAATTCCGGCGTGCTCGCCGTCGGCGCGCTGCCGCGTCCCGGCCAGACGATCCAGTTTCAGCGCCGCGATGCCGCGACGGCGTCCGAGGACTTGAAACAGCTGCTCATCGTTGCTAAAAAAAATCTTGAGCTGCACGAAATTTTTGGCGGCTGCCTGCTTTGCTGCAACGGGCGCGGCAAAAATCTTTTCGGCCGGCCCAGCCATGACGCCAGCCTGGTGCAGGAACAGCTTGGCCCGCTCGGCCTGGCCGGATTTTTTGCCAATGGCGAGATCGGCCCCGTGGGTGAAAACAATTTTCTGCACAGCCACACCGCCGCCCTCGCGCTGTTTGTGAAAAAGTAAAAGCCAATTCGCTTTGCTTTTGACCCGCCCAGCGGCCATCCTCAATCAAAATTTGTGCCTGACGAACATTCCAATTTGAAGTCGCCCGCGCCTGCGGGACGTCCCAGCAACCGCCGCCGTGGACGTCGCGGTGGTCGCGGTCGTGGTCGCGGCCCGCGCCCGCCGGGAGAAAAGCCCACCGAGGAAATTTCCAACGCGCCGGAGAATGCTGAAGCGCCGGAAGCCCATGACCAGACCGAAGCCGAGGAACCGGAAAACACCGGCGGCTTCCGCGAGCCGCACGCCGAGGTGCCGGCTGATTTTGCTGCGCACGAGGCGGAACCGGCCGAAGCGTCTGCCACCGAATCCGCCGCTGAAAATTCTCCCGCGCCGGAAGTTTCCGAGCCGCGTCCCGCGCCCGTGCGTCCGCGTGAATTTCCCCAGCGCGAACAGCGTGAGCCACGCGAGCCGCGCGAGCCGCGTGAACAACGTGCTCCGCAACCGCGTTCTTATGTGCCGCCGGCGCAACGCCAGTGGGTCAAACCTGCCGACTTTCGTCCCGCCGAATCCACCGCCATCCACGAGGCGGTCGCGCATGCCACCTTCATTGCCAACGCGCTGAAGGAACTGCACGAACAGATGGATGAGATTCTCGAACTCGTTGAAGTGGCCGAGCGCCAGAAGCTCGCCGACGAACGCGAGTTAGACGAGCTTCGCCGCGCGCTCCGCCGCATTCAGCCGCAGAACCGTCCGTCGCCGCCACCAACGCGTGGTCAGCGCCGTGACGAACCGCGTCAGTCGCGGCCCGAACCGCGT
>CAIKKJ010000131.1 GCA_903827955.1 uncultured Verrucomicrobia subdivision 3 bacterium | reverse complement strand
TGGACCAACCGGGTCGAGAACAATGTCTTTCACGATTTTGACCTAAGTTCTTCACTGTCTTATCCGCCGCTTCAGTTCGGCAGAAGCTATCAGTATGACATAGGCAAGAATGGTCAAGGTATCGCCCGCTTCAATACTCTTTATAACAGCGGCGGAATTTTGGCTCAAATCGGCGGGACCAATATTGATGTTTCTCAGAACGACCTCTACAACGCCTTTCGCGCCTGCTGGGGAGGAAACAAAGACACCGCCGCACTTTATATTTCCCCCCAAAAAAGCAGCGGGGCGGAAACGAATTTTATCAACAACCGATTTCATCATAATTGGGTGCATGAAGGTTACTCTGGTGCGCCCAATCCCTCCTACGGCGGAGGCATCGGGATTCGCGGGGACGACCAAACTAGCGGTCAGACCATGGATCACAACGTGACCTGGAATCTAGGTGGATGTGGGGTTCAAATCAAAAACGTAACCAATCCGATTCCCGCGCTGGCCAATGCGTGTGTCAACAACACCATCTTCAACTACCACACGTTATACACGGCCACCAACGGCGCGATTTACCTCGATAATATCGCTGGTGGCAACGAAAACGCATTGAGTTCGGCGGCGAATAATTTAGCGGACTCCCTCTACGGCAACTGGGGAGCCAGACCCATCGGCACTTTGGCGCTCAACGCCAGCAATTCAATCGGCATGCTAATCGAGACGAATTTGGAAAATATCGGCTGGTATGATTTTCGTCCGCAGGCTGGAGCCGCAAGTATTCTCAATCGCGGCATTTCATTCACACCAACCACCACCAATTGGGTCGGCAGCGCGCCAGACATCGGCGCTTACGAAAAGGGCGACAGCATCTATTTCATTCCCGGCCAGCGCGCCACCAACGCCACTTTCCCCATCGTGCCCGATGGCGCGGTTGGTGTGCCAGTCACTCGCGATGTGCTGATGTGGCGGCCCGCTTACAACGCCGCGTCGCATGCGATCTATTTTGGATCGGCCTCAAATGCTTTGGCGAGTTATGGAACGGTCAGCGGTGAGACTAATGTCTTTACCCTTCCAGCTCTGTCGGCAAACACGAATTATTACTGGCGCGTTGACGCCGTGCTGACCAACTCGACCGTGATCACCGGCGCGGTTTGGAGCTTTTCTACTTGGCCCAATTCTACCAATTGGGATGGCGGTGGCGCGGATACTAACTGGAACACGCTCGCCAATTGGAATCCAGACGGGATACCGGCTACCGACGGTTCGGCAATCTTGTCTTTCTCCGGCACTGCGCGCACAAACAACCACAATAATTTCCCCACCAACACGGTTTTTGCGGGAATGAATTTTCTCAACACGACCGCCGGCCAATCCTTCACGCTTTCCGGTAATCCCATCACTCTGGGCGGAAACATCGTGACCACGGTAGCTGGCGGAACCATCAACGATTCCAACTCGATTCCCATGCTTTTGAACGGCGACCGCACCGTGACCGCCAACACCAGTCATAACCTATCTCTGTCGGGCATCATCAGCGACGATTCGGCGTTCACACCGCGAAGTCTGACTAAGGACGGGGCGGCCGTTCTCACGCTTTCGGCGACCAATACATATTCTGGATCCTTTAGCATCAATGGCGGCACGGTGTCGGTGAATTCACTCGCTAGCAGCGGAGTGAGTTGCGCTATTGGCGCGGGCAGCGTGATCAATCTCGCTAACGGCAGCAGCGCGGGCACGCTTACACTGACCGGCAATAACGGAGCTACTGTCAATCGCACCATCAACTTCAATCTTGCTGGAGGCAACGGTGGCGGCACGATTCAGAATAGCAGCGATGCGCCACTCATCTTTAATGGAACATTTATCAGTGGCAGCGGTGGCACTCGAACCTTGAATCTAGGCGGCAGTTCCGGCTCAACGGTGACCAATGATTTTCAAAGTCCCATCACCGAAAACGGGGCGAGCACCACCACCCTCCTGATGAATTCCGGCAATGTCTGGAAACTCTCGAACGACGGCAACAACTTCCTCGGCCAACTCCAGCTCTCCAGTGGAATGTGCCTCATCACCTCAATCACCAACTACGGCGTGGCCTGCAGCATCGGACGGGGCACCTTCGGCACTGTGATTCGTATTGGGAACATCAACCAGGCCGACGGCATCCTCAACTACATCGGTAGCGGCGCTTCTTGCAACCGTCAGATTCAAATCGGGAACGGCAACGGCCTCGCGGGAGCACGGATTTTGAACAACGGCAGCGGCGCTCTCATCTTTACCACCAATGCATTCAATCAGGCTGCCGGCGCCAACACCACGGCTGGTTCCCGCACCTTGATGCTCGGTGGTGCCAACACCAACGCAAATGAAATCCGCGGCGCAATCCGCGACAATACCGCCAGTGTTGGGTCCGTCGTGAACTTCACTAAAGTTGACTCCGGAACTTGGGTTCTTTCTGGAACTAACACCTACACCGGCGCAACCACCGTCAGCAATGGCACTCTACTCGTCAATAGCCCAGGCTCGCTGGCCGCCGGCAGCGCGGTGGCGGTGCAAAGCGGTGCCATATTGGGCGGCAACGGCACCATTGGCGGTGTCGCCACCTTCAACAGTGGTTCCCATGCGTTGTTAACCAACGGAGCCACCCTCGCGCTGACCAATTCCCTGATCATTGCCGCCAGCGGAACAATTCCGGACGTGATCTTGAATTTGTCGAACAACGTGCCGGCCGGCATTTACACGCTGGCTACTTACAACCCCATTGGCAGCAGCGGTGCGTTTAATTCAGTTGTAGGTTTCACCAACAGCGGCTCGTTTGCGGCAAACACCACCAACTACATCACCACTGCGGGCGGTCAGGTGAACCTCGTCGTCCTCAACCTCTACACGCTGAATTACGCCGCCAGTGCGAACGGTTCAATCAGCGGCAGCACGAATCAAGTGGTGGCTTCCGGCGGCAGCGGCAGCGCTGTGACCGCCGTGCCGGCTGCGGGCTACCATTTTGTCAACTGGAGCGATAGCTCGACGGCCAATCCGCGCATGGACACTAATGTCGGCGCGAACCTCAACATGACGGCCAATTTTGCCGCCAATACTTACACTTTGACTTACAACGCTGGAGCCAACGGCACAATCAGTGGAATCACACCGCAGACCGTCGCTTATCTCAATAGCGGTTCGCAAGTAATCGCAATTCCAAACACTGGTTATCATTTCACAAGTTGGAGCGACGGGGTTTTGACTTCAAATCGAACCGATGTGGCTGTGATTGGCGGCACCAATGTCACCGCCAGCTTTGCCATCAACACCTACGTATTGACCTACAATGCCGTAGCGAATGGCTCCGTCAGCGGCACGTCGCCGCAGACGGTCAATTACAACACCAGCGGTAGCCCGGTCTATGCCGCGCCATTGCCGGGTTATCATTTTGTGAGTTGGAGCGACGGACTCGC
>CAIKKJ010000130.1 GCA_903827955.1 uncultured Verrucomicrobia subdivision 3 bacterium | reverse complement strand
CTGGTTTCCGAAAACTAAAATCGTCGGCTGGAAATTTGAGGCGGACGGAAAACGCACCAACGCCATCGGCGCGGCGCAGCGGCAGATTGTGGATTGCGCCACGGACGCCTGCGTGGCCAACGGCCCGGCTTACGGCAAGGGTTTCTGCCTGGTTTCAGCGGGCGGCCAGAAACATTTTGCGGACGCAAAAAAATTGTTCACCGCTTTGGAAAAAAAAATTTAACCGCGAAATACACGAGCCACGCGAAAGCGGGGACAGCCCCATGTTTATTTTCGCGTATTTGGTGTATTTCGCGGTTGTAATTTGGGCTTCGCCGTCACTTCACCTTCCACGCGGAGTCGAGCAGTTCTTTGTCGAACGTGCCGGGCACAACGCCTTCAGTGGCGTAGATGTAGAGCGCGCAGCGATAGACGGGATTCACCATGCTGCTGATCCACGAAAGCACCAAAGCCATCAACAGCACGATGCCGATGCCTGTCGCGATAATCCAAATAGTCGCCGCGTGAAAATGTGCGTTGAAAAAATAAATGCTGATGCCGGCTACCACCGTCACCGTCAAAAGGAAGGTCAGAAATATCGCGCCGAAGGCCGCTTCCAACCCGACGAAACCAATGACGAGCTCACCCCACGAACGCTTGAGCGTGCCGGCGGAACTACGAAGGAGCTTCAGTGGATTGGTTGTCTGCTCCTCGCGCACCAGCACGGGGATGATGAAGATGCACGCGACGGTCCACACAATTCCAATCAGCCCGGTGATGACCCGTCCCAAAATTCCTAACCGTTCTTGGATGGTTTGGATGAGATAACCCACCAACCCGGCAAACAGCGACCACAACAGCACCGCCCGCCAGCGCGTCAGTGCAAACCGAAAACCGCGCCGGACGGAAACGGCCTCGCCATTCAGCGCCTGCATAATCTCGTGATAAAACGCAACATTGGAAAATGTGGCGAGAATCATGGAAGCAAAATAGGCGCAGGCGAAAAATATTGCTACCCACGGCTTGGCGGAAAACCAAGGCAGCGTGCCGCTGCCTGTCACTGTCACCGGCCCGATGTGTGCGAGCTTGTTTTGCTGCAATTGAATTGCGTTGACGCTGTGTCCCAACCGATCCGCCAGCGCGCTCCAATGCGCGGCGGAAAATAGGAGTGCCCGGTGGGATACAACGCGACTGGGGCGATGAAAAACAGCGCGATGACCAGCGCCAGCACCGTGGCGATGACGGGAAACAGAAACAGTTTCTTTTCGCGAAGCAACACGTTGAACGCCGCCTGCAACAGTTTTACGCTGCGTTTGATTTTGTTCATGAGGTTTTCCTTTGTTTGATGAATTTTAGGATGTGTTCTTCATTCAATCCGTGGCTGCGCGCCTCCGTCAGCATCCGGTGGTAAAGTTCCGCGAGCTTCGCTTTTTTTTTCGGCTCCGGCAGCGTGTTGACCGGATCGTCCAGTTTCACGAACGAACCAAAGCCGCGCTGGCCATCAATCAAACCCTTGAGCGCGAGTTCACGATATGCCTTGGCCACCGTGTTGGGATTCACGCCAAGCGCCTGGTTCAGCTCGCGGATGGTCGGCAGCCGGTCGCCGCGCTGAAGCGTGCCATCGGCCATCGCCGAGGTAAGCCGGTTGGCAATCTGCTTGTAGGCGGGGATGCCGGACTGCAGCTCGATCTGCCAGCCTTTGATTAATGCGGGGACGCTCATGGTTGAGTTATTGTCCTAACATAGTAATACAATAAACGCGGGCGGCAAGACGTTTTTGCGGACGTTGTGATTTAAGGCTTCACGCCTCGAAGTTTTTCAGCTGTTTCATCGCCAGCTTCATCGGCAGCCAGCCGATGAGGGCGGACTGAAGCAGGAAGGCTACGAGGCTCACCACCACCCAGTCACTGTGCGAATGATAGCCGCCGCCGGCCAGCACCAGCAGCGCGAGCGATGCGATGATGTAAACCGAACTCAATACAAAACACAGCGTCCCGCCGAAGCCGCTGACGATTTTGTTCGGGTTGGTTTCTTTCACGTTCGGAAACAAAACGCCGAGGCCGGTGGCCAGACCATTCAGCGCGAAAGTCATCACGGTGATGACCGCGCCGAAAAATGCGACGTCGTCCCACGGCATTTTCAGGAGCCAGCACGAGAGCGTGACCAGGCCGAGCGTGACGACGAGCGAGAGTGTGCTGGCCAGCCAGTATTTGGTCATCACGATGCGCGGCAATCCCATCGGGGACATGCCGACGATCCACAAGCGGCGGCCTTCGAGGGAAAATTGTGGGAACACAAACCGCGTGGTGACAGAAGCAAGGTTGAACGCGCACGCCCCAAGATTCAAAAATGCGACGGCATGAATCCAGAACGGGCTCGTGAGCTGATGGGTGAAGTTGCGGAGGTTGATGATGTAGGCGCCGAGCAGACCGAAGAACATCACGGACTGGCCCCATTGCGTGGTGTCGCGCCAAAACATCCGCAAATCTTTCACGGCGATGGCGCGTGTGTCCGGCTGGAGCAACGGAATTTTCTCGGCGATTTTTTCCAGCCATCCCGGCGACCGCGAGTTTGTTTCTTTCCGGAAAAATTTTAGCTTGAACGCCCCGCCGGCGCGGCTTTGCACCGCCGAGGCTGTGTCGTAAAAAATATTTCCAAAGCGCGTGAACGCGATGCTGCCGAAAAACAGCGTGTGGCTCAACAACACGCCGGCGAAAAACAGCGCGTTACCGGTGATGCCCTCCGCCCATTGCAGCAACGAGGACGAAAGCCAGTAGCTCGGCAGAAATGGAAACATGGTAAAACGTGTCTTGGCCAGCAGCCGGTCGAGCGCCTCCAACGTGCGCTTATCCAACAAATCGTCATCCACCGGATTCGTCTTCCACCAGAATGCGACGAACGCCAGCAGCACCACGGCGAACACAACGAGCACAAGTTGAAAACTTTTCCGGTCCAGATGTCGGCCGATGCCGATCGCCAGCGCCGAACCAAACACGCCCGGTAGAATGATGAACAGCCCGATCAGCAGCACAGTCAGCGGATAAAAATGCCACGGCACATCGCGCACCAGCCCAAAGGCCAGCAACAGCGGCGCGATCAAAAACAAAAACGCCCAAGACGCAAGAATGGTGGACTCGATGAATTTCCAGTTGAAGATCGTCTGCGTGGACACCGGCAGCGACAGCAGAAACGCCGTTTCCCGGTTGCGAAACAGATTGGTGTAGGCGATAACCAGATTGCTCAACAACAACAGCGCAAACAGAAAGGCGAATAACGTGTAAAGCAGCCGTTCCGTCAGCGCCGCGCCGAGCCCGGGAAATTTGGCAATGAACTTCATCCCGTAAAAAAATAGCGCAAACGCCAGCACCAGATAGCCAATCACAAAAAAACTGATGATGCCTGTGAGCAGCCGCGACTGCCGGCGGACGGAGAGTAGCTTGCGCCAGCTGTGGACCGCATTCACGCGCAGCAATAGCAGCAGCGGGGAGATTTTGGTTGGCGTTGAACGGCCGGGCACGCGCAAAAATACCGTTCATCCCCGCCGTCCGCAACAGGCGACTTGCTGCCTGGCCAAAAGAAAGCGCCGGGCGGAACGATTCCGCCCGGCGTTTTTTGATTCAGGGTTTTTTACGATTTATGGCAGCACTTCGCGCAGCCGGCGGCGTCCGTGCAGCACTTCGCGCACGTCGCGTGGTCGCTGCAGCAGGAGCCGTTGCAGGCAGTAGCGGCTTTGGTGCAGGAGCTGCAGCTCTTGCAGCCGGAGGTGAACAGCAGTCCGGCGGCGCAAACCGCACCGAGTATCAGCATCTTCATTTGGTTGTTTTCCTTTCGTCGCGGGCTGGTTCACTGGTTGGATGGTCACTGCCGGCCACGCTCGGCAGCGCCAAATTCTTCAATTCTCGCTCGCGCAGCCAGCAAAAAATGACCGGCGTCACGATCAAAATGTGAACCAGACTGCTCAACATACCACCGACCACCGGCGCCGCAATCGGTTTCATCACTTCCGCGCCGGTGCGCGTGCTCCACAAAATCGGCAGCAAACCCGCGACAATGGTCGCCACGGTCATCACTTTCGGACGCAACCGCAATCGCGCGCCGTCCTTCACAGCTTGAACCAAATCCGCGCGGGAAAATTTATCGCCCAGCTCGGCCATTTTCTTTTTCACCGCCTCGTCGAGATAAACCACCATGACGACGCCGGTTTGAATCGCCGTGCCGAACAGCGCGATGTAGCCGACCCAGACCGCGACGCTGAAGTTGTAGCCGAGCCACCATTGCAAAAACACGCCGCCGGTCAGCGCGAACGGCACGGCGAGGATGACGTGCGCCGCTTCCTTCGCGCTGTGATAAACGATGTAAAGTAGCAGGAAAATCACGAACAGCGCCGCCGGCACGATGACTTGCAAAGTTTTCTGCGCGCGGATTTGATTCTCGTATTGGCCGCTCCATTCAATTGTCATTCCCGGCGGCATGGAAATTTCCTGCGCGATACGCGCCTGCGTTTCCTTCACGAAGCCGCCGAGGTCGCGGTCCTGCACATTGGCCTGCACAAACACGCGCAAACGCCCATTTTCACTAGCGATTTCGCTCGGCCCGATTTCACGGCTAATTTTTGCGACGGAGCCGAGCTGGACAAATTTGCCTGATGGCGTCGGCACCAGCACGTCGCCAAGCCGCTCGATGTCGTTGCGTTCGCCGCGCTGGAGCCGCACTTGAATCGGAATTCGTTCGCGGCCTTCGATGGCAGTCGAAACATTGTCGCCGCCGAGGCCGGATTGGACGACATCCAAAACATCCTGCGCCCGCAAGCCGAACCGCGCCATCGCTGTGCGATCCACTTCGATGTTCAGATACGGCTTGCCTTGCACACGCGACGCGGCGACGCCGACCGCGCCGGGAATCTGCCGCACGACGCGCTCGACCTCGAAGGCTTTCTTTTGCAGCGCGTCCAGATTGTCGCCGAGAATTTTTATTCCCACCTGCGCGCGGATGCCGGTGCTGATCATCAAAATGCGGTTCTCAATCGGCTGCAAAAATCCGGGGATGTAGCCGGGCAGTTGCGCCAATTTTTCCTGAAGTTCGGCCACGAGCTTTTGTTTGGTCATGCCCGGACGCCATTTGGATTCCGGCTTGAGCATGATGGTCGTCTCAATCATTTCAATCGGCGCGGGATCAGTGGCGGTTTCTGAGCGGCCGAGTTTGCCGGCGGCACTGATGACTTCCGGCGTCTGGCGGATGATCTGATCCTGCCACGCCATGATGCGCTTGATTTCCGTGAGCGAAGTGCTCGGCACCAGCACCGGCATGAAGAGCAAACTGCCTTCGTTCAACGTCGGCATGAATTCGCTGCCCATGCCGTGCGGCAATCTGGCTGCAAGCTTTGGACTGAAATTGGAAGTTTTCTCCGCAATCGGATGCGGCACGCCAAACGCCAATGTCAGCGCGGCCAAAACGAGCATCAGCGCAAAACCAATCGTCATTTTCCGCCAGCGCAACGCGAGATCCAAAACCGGATTGTAAATCGCCAGCAGCAGTTTCATCAGCGGATTTTT
>CAIKKJ010000129.1 GCA_903827955.1 uncultured Verrucomicrobia subdivision 3 bacterium | reverse complement strand
TCCGAAGTTCCCGACTTTGCCGCCGTCCGCAAGGACATCAACGATCATTTCGACAACACGCTCTATGCGACCTTCAACTGGCAGGTCACCGGTCATCTGATCGTGCAGCCATTTTATCGCTTTCAATATTCCATCTACAAAAACAACACCATCGCCGATTCGCGCCGCAGTGATTACCTGAACGCCGCCGGCCTCACGGTGCTCTACAACCTCAACCAATACGCCACGCTGCGGGCATTCTTCAGCTACACCACCAAAACCTCGGACGACATGTTCACGCCGGCCTACGACGAGTTGAACGGCGGCATCGGCGCGACACTTGACGTGCGTTTCTAATTTGCAAAATCTCCGAACGGTGGAAGATTCACGGGAACATCCTTGCGCCACGTTCCTCTTTAAAAGAAATGAATCTCCGATTTTCCGCTGCCGCCATTGCCGCCTTGCTCCTGCTTTGTTCCGGCAACTTAGCCCTTCACGCACAGGCCGTCTGGAACGGGCCGGGCATGAATTTCACCCAGTTGAGCGGCAACAATAACCAGGACGAAATCACCCCGAACGTCTGGCTAAATCGCGGAGCCAAGAAAGGCCTCTACAACGCCCGCTACGAAACCGCTTACACCCACACCGCCAGCCCTTCGCAAACGGAATGGGCCATCGGCGCGCTGGCGGACTACGCCTCGCTGACTTACACCGACTGGGAAACCTGCTACGGCGGACCGGGGGTTCTGCAAAGCAACATCACCACCCAGATCGCCGTGATGCATATCATCCCTGACGATATTTACCTCGGCATTCAATTCATATCCTGGGGCGGTTCCGGCGGTGGATTTTCCTACACCCGCACCACTGCGCCGCCCGTGGCCGCGCCGGTGACCCTCACCAACGCCGCCATGGTCGGCACCAACTTTCAATTCTCCTACGTCTCGTCCGCCGGCTTCACCAACATCGTTTTCTCCGCCACCAACCTGCTGAACAACTCCTGGCAGACGCGCTCCAACCTCACCGGCGACGGATCACTCATGACGGTGCAATTTCCAAAACGAATTTCCGGCACCGAATTTTTCCGCGTGAGCACACAATAGCCGGATCAGTTATTAAGCGTGGACTGGCGCGGAAAAAAAATTGCCGCGCCTTTTTCATTTTATCCGTGTGCATCTGCGGCTATCCGTGGTTAAAATCAATCCATGAAACCACGCGTTCGTTTCGCCCCCTCGCCCACCGGTTACCTGCACATCGGCGGCGCCCGCACCGCTTTGTTCAACTGGCTTTACGCCCGCCACACCGGCGGCACGTTCGTGCTGCGCATCGAGGACACCGATGCCGCGCGCAATTCGCAGGAGGCCGTGGACGTCATCCTCAACGGCCTACGCTGGCTCGGGATCGATTGGGACGAAGGCCCCATCACCGGCGACGCCACCGGCCCGAGCAAAGGCGATCACGGCCCGTATTTCCAATCGCAGCGGAAAGAAAATTATCAGCGCCGCATCGAAGCCCTCATGTCGCGCGATCTCGCCTACAAACACGCCGACGGCACGATCAAGTTCCGCATGACGCGCGAACCGATTCTCATTCCCGACCTCGTCGTCGGCGATGTTCTCCGTCCGCTCACCGACCGCGAGGAAGCCGATCCCGATTGGGTGCTCGTCCGCAGCGACGGCCAGCCGGTATTCCACTTCGTCAACGTCGTGGACGATCTGGAGATGGGCATCACGCACGTCATCCGCGGTGAAGATCATTTGAGCAACACCGCCAAGCATATCGCGCTCTTCCGCGCGTTCGGCGTCGAGCCGCCCAAATATGCGCACATCCCGCTCATCCTGAACGCCGACGGTTCCAAGATGAGCAAGCGCGACAAGGGCGCCTCGCTCACCAGCTATCTCGACGACGGTTTTCTGGCCGAAGCCGTGAACAATTACCTCTGCCTCCTCGGCTGGTCGCCCAAGGACAATCTGGAAAAAATGCCGCTCGCCGACGTCGTCGAACGCTTCGACCTGCCGCAGATTCTCCGGCACAACGCCAAGTTCGATTACGAGAAACTCACGTGGCTGCAAGGCGAATACTGCCGCGAACTCGCGCCCGACCGCTTCTACGAACTCGGCGTCCACGCGTTTGCCAAGGCCGGCATTGATACGAACAAGCTGGACGTCCACTACGTCAAAGCCGCGCTCGACACCTGTCGCGGCAAAATCAAGACCTTTGCCGAATTGCCCGCGTATGCCGGCTTTTATTTCACCGATGTAATCATTTACGACGGCGAAGCCGCGCAGAAAAGTTTTGTTCCCGAAAACAAGCCTCGCCTAGAAAAAGTGCGCGAAGCTTTTGGCAAACTCCCGGCGTTCGATGCCGCAAGCATTGAAGCCGCGTTGAAAGCCACCGCCGCCGAACTCGGCGTGAAAGTGGGCATCCTCATCCACCCGACACGTCTCGCCACCACCGGCCATCCCCACGGCCCGAGCCTGTATCACCTGCTGGAAGTTTTGGGCAAAGACGAGGTGCTGGCGCGGATTGAGAAGGCTGCAAAAAAATTCTAAAATGCAGATGCGTCTTTTCAAAATCAACGCCGCTTTACTGGCTTTGATATTTTCTGTTTTGGCAGAAGCCTTGTTTTGCCTCTGCCATCATTTTTTTGGAGCGATTTCGACATATGGCAGCCCGCAAAATTTTATCGGCTGGTTGTTTTTTTATTTCCACGTTTCACCTGATAGTTATTTATCGCATCTCGAATCCATCGGAGGCTGCCTATTTTGTATTCCCGCCATTTTGTTTCAGTGGTGGATTATTTTCTTTTTTGGAATCCTGATCACCCGGCTAATTGTGCGCCAGCATGATCCTAAAATTCTTAAGCGCATCATAATTTTGTTGGTCTTGATGCTTATTACATCACTTGGTTTTCTGGTTCATTCTCAATTTTGGCAAAATTCGAATTTGAAGGCACAAATAAATCTTTTTGTGATGGAGAAAGCCTTTGACGAAGCGAAGAAAGATTTTCTGGCCGGCAAGCTGAAGACTTACATCATCGCCGGTAAATGCGATGAAGATAAATATTCCGGCACAAATGACGGGCCGTTCGCTGTTTGGATTACACATTATTACCCGTCCTATTACGCAGATCGCTTCATCGAAGAAAAGCGGGTGGAATTTTATAACATGGAAATGCGTGGTTTGCATAAACGGACTTTGACTGAAACCAATCTCTTGAAATGATTTTCTGTTCACCGTGCGTGCCGAGAATCCCAACGGGGTTGCATCAATCTTGTCGCGCGGATTCAACCGATCCAGGGGTTGATTTGTTTATGGAACGAAACCCAAGGTAGTTGGCTGCGCGGTCAACTTTGGGCTGAATGACGTAGCCCCGTTGGGGCAATGGATGAGTGCTATTCCGTGGTATTCGCGTCAAAAAATTTACTTCGCCCCCACAAACTGCACATCCACCGGCGAGCCGATTTGCAATTCTTGTCCCGTGGGCGTGAGCTTGCCGGTCTTGGCGTTGATGGCGAACGCGACGGCGTTGTCCGTCTTCTGGTTCCCTGTGATGAGCCAGCGGCCGGTCGGGTCAACGCCCAGCCCGCGCGGAACTTTGCCGCCGGAAGGAACATTCTGCACGAAGGTGAGCCGTCCGCTTTTCTGGTCCGCCGCGAACACGCTCACGCTGTCGTGCCCGCGCACGGTGGCGTAAATAAATTTACCAGAGGGATGCACGCGGATTTCCGCCGCCGTGAAACTGCTTTGCACGGCCACGCCCGGCGGCAGCGCGGAAACGGTCTCGATGGCGGTGAGTGGGAAATTTTTCGCGTCCCACGCGAATGTCGTCACGGTGCAGGCCATTTCGTTGACGACGTGAACGAACCGACCATCGCGGCTGAACGCCAGATGCCGCGCACCGGAACCCGGCGGCACGGTGGTGGTGGAAAAGCCGGGCTGCACGTCGAGTTCGGCGGTGTTGGTGTTGAGGGTGTAAATCATCACCCGGTCCGTGCCAAGGTCGCAGGCGAGCGCAAAATGATCCGAATGATCGGTCGTGATGAAGTGCGCGTGCGGACCGGCCTGGCGGTTCGTATTCACACCGCTGCCAACGTGCTGAAGGAACGAACCATCCGCACCAAGGCTACCGTCGGCGTTCAGCAGAAACGATTTCACGCTGCCGCCATTGTAGTTCGCGGCGAGCAAAATTTTGCCGGTGGCGTCCACGCTCACATGGCACGGCCCCGCGCCACCGGAGGACTTGGCATTGAGCAACGTGAGGTGACCCGATTTCCTATCAATCGCAAACGCGCTGACTGAGCCGGCGTTTTCGCCGTTGAAGGTCTTGACGCTATTTGCAGCGTAAAGAAATCGTTCGTCCGGCGAAGCGTTCACAAAGCACGGGCTGGAGGTTTCCACCGCAAGTTCCGGTGCGGAAAGTTTTCCGGTCTTCGCATCGAGCCGCGAGACGTAGATGCCGTGGCTTAAGGCATTCGTGTAAGTTCCGAAATAGACGAAAAATTCCTTCGCCATCGCTGCGCTGGAACAGATCACAGCGGCCAGCGCGACGAGAATTTTTGCGCGATGAAAAAAAATCACACGACGAATTCCAATTCCTGCCGGTGCGGAATGATGCCGCGCTCGAATGCCTGGCCAAGAAAGCGGCGGATGGATTCCCGGCCCTTGTCGCCGTAGTCGAGCGTCCAGTGGTTCACATACATACCGACGAATTTGTCCGCGAGGTCGCGGCCCATGTCGCGAGCGTATTGCAACGCATGCTGCACGGCTTCGGGACGATGATCCAAACTGAACTGAATGCTGGCGGTAAGCGTGTCGGAAATTTGTTTACGCACGTCGGGCGCGAAACGTTTGTGGATGACGTTGCCGCCGAGCGGAAGCGGCAGGCCGTCCTGTTCGCGGCCCCACCACACACCGAGGTCTTCGCAGAGGACGAGCTTCTCATTTTGAAATGTGAGCTGGCCTTCGTGGATGATGAGGCCAACTTCCGCAGTTCCATTTTTCACCGCGGCAAAAATCTGATCAAACGGCACGACGATGTAATTAAATTCCTTCGCCGGTTTGCCGAGCCAGAGTTGCAACGCCAGAAATGCGCTGGTTATGGTTCCCGGCACGGCGATCTTCTTTTTCAGGATTTCTTCGCGAGAAAATTTTTGTTTCGCGACGAGCATCGGGCCATAGCCGTCACCCATGCTCGCGCCGCTGGGAAGGAGCGCATATTTGTCCGAGACGAAGGCGTAGGCGTGAATGCTGACGGCGGAGATGTCGAGTTCGCCGCGCGTGGCGCGCTCATTCAGCGTCTGGATGTCCTGCAGGATGTGCTGAAAATGAAAGCCGTGCGTGGGGATCAAATCCTTGGCGAGCGCATAAAACATGAATGCGTCGTCCGGGTCGGGCGAGTGGCCCAGCGTCAAAGTCGTTTTTGCCATGCGCGAAAATTAAACCACGCGCACATCGCTGTCACGACGAGAAGCTTGATGATGTGAAATTCCTGCATGACAAGTGATAACTCGTCCACACGCACGCGCCCTGCCAGACCGACCGTCCTTGCTGCCACCCCCTTGTGAGCGCAGATCCAAAAACGTGCAATCCCACGGGCGCGTGCGCCGTGTCCCCTCCTGGGTGTGGAACGTATGCGAGAAACACCTCCAACAGCTTTCCAGCACATCGTTGGTTCCACCCCAAAATCACAACAAACACAACCGAGGATTCATTAGCAGCGACAGTGCCAAGTCGAGGAAAATGCAGTTTCAAAAGGAAATCTGAACAGTCCACTTTTTACCGACATAAACTTGTGTCGTTATTTTTTCATCACGATTAAAAAACCACTGCATGGATTGCGTGCAGACTCATTCGGGCCACCGCCGGCAAAGTGCGAGGCGCAGGCCCAACCAATGCAACCGCCGCGCAGCGGACACGGGAAGTTTATGCAACTTGGTCAATAGTTTCTTCAGCGAGTTCAGCGGGAGCGACGGTTTACCAAAGTTTTGAACTGTGGATGGCGAACCGTCCGACCCGATGGGAAACGGAAAAATGGAAAGTATTTTTAGACGGTGCCGCCAATAGCCACCCATGAAATCATCCACAGCCTCGTGAAACCGCACAGATTTTTTCAGCAGCCGTTTCGCCGCGGCCGGCTGAAGCACGTAAGCCGTCGTGCCCAGCGGATCGCGATGATGACGGACCAGCTGGTCACGGGTAAATTTTTTCAGGACATGATATTTGTAAGTGGTGTCTATTCCCTGCAGCCGGAGCACATCAAAATGAGGAAGGCAGTCGCACACTTCGGCCAGCACCTCAGTCAGATTCTGCTTGAGCCGGAAATCGTCTTCAAGGATGAGCATGGGGCGCTGTGATTTAAAGCAGGCTTGCCAAGCCTGGCGGTGAGAAAGAAAGCAGCCGATCTCGGCCGGGTTTAAGTCAAAGCCTTCAAGCTGGAGGCGGCGGGCGCGGTGGTATTCCGGCGGCAATGCCGGCAGCTCCGCGCCCTTGATGGCGTCCTGAAAACGCCACGCGACACCCGCCGCATTTAGTTGCGCGGCCGCGCGGGCGCGGCGTTGCGTGGATTCCCGAAGCGAGATGACAATGATTTCAAGCGGTTCCGCCATGTGCTCGAAGTCGCGGTTGTAACCACACCCGAAATTCGTCGGAATCAATTCAATAGACCACTTTGTTCAGCGGATACTCAATGATGCCTTCAGCCCCGGCGGCTTTGAGTTGCGGGATCAGTTCACGAACCAGTTTCTCCTCGATGATAGTTTCCACGGCCACCCAGCCTTTGAGCGACAGGTTGGCAATCGTTGGATTCCGCAGCGCGGGCAAATCCGTGAGCAGCTTGGCAAGATTTTTTTCGGCGATGTTCATCTTCAAGCCGACGAGTGCCTCGGCATCCAACGCGCCTTTGAGCAGCAGCGCCATCGTCTCGATTTTTTTTCGTTTCCAGGGATTTTTCCACGCATCCACGTTGGCAATCAGGCGCGGGGTGGAGCTCAAAAGTTCATCCACGATGCGCAGCTTGTTCGCGCGCAACGAGGAACCGGTCTCGGTGACATCCACGATGGCGTCCACGAGTTCGTGCGCCTTCGTTTCCGTCGCGCCCCAGGAAAATTCCACCTCGGCTTTCACGCCGTTTTTCTTGAGATACTTTTTAGTCAGATTGACAACTTCCGTGGCAATGCGTTTACCTTGCAAATCTTTCACGGACTTTACCGGGGAATTTTCCGGCACGCACAGCACCCAGCGCGCGGCGCGGCGGGAAACTTTGCTGAACAGAAATTCGCCGACCTCGTGCACCTTGGAACCATTTTCCATGACCCAATCGTGGCCGGTAATGCCGCAATCGAGATAGCCGTGCTCGACGTAACGGGAAATTTCCTGCGCGCGGAACATGCGGATGTCGAGCTCCTCGTCGTCCACGTAAGGCACGTAGGAACGGCTGCTGACCGTGATGTTGTAGCCCGCCTTGGCCAGCTTTTGGATGGCGGCTTCCTGCAAACTGCCCTTGGGCAGACCGAATTTCAATTTCTTGCTCATGCTAAATTTTCCAGGTAGGTCGAACCTGCGGGTTCGCCGCCCTACCAATCTTGCGTTTTCAAATCTATTTTCACCCGCTAGCGCGAATACTTCTTCACGGAATCTTTCACGCGCGTGACGGGATTGATTGTCCAGTTACGGCGCGGCAAGGCCAACTTTTTTTTGACCATCTTCATGCAAAACTTGTTTTATGGCGCGTTTTGGATTTCCCAGTCGTCGCCGTTCTTTTTCAATTGATACGAATAAAAGCCCGTCACCGCGCCGCCGGCAAACCATTTGCCAATGGCGGTCACGGAGCCGTCCGGCTCCGGTTCGCTCACGTCCACACTTAAGATCATTGCGGGCTTGCCGGTATCCTTGTCGAGCGGCGACAAATTCTGGCGCACATTCACACGATAGGTTTCCTTGATAGGCGGTTTGCGGTCGGGGAAAATTTTCTGCAACGCGGCCACCACCTCTTCATCCGCCTGCAAAAAAATCGCCGTGTAGCCGCCGTCATCCCAGAAATGCCGCGTGAGCAGATTGCTGAACACAGCCAGATCGATCTTCCGCTCATCGGCGTGGGCAAGGCTACTGCTTTTCGCAGACAGGATCGCCGGCGAATTTGTGTCCAGATGCGGCAACGTCCCCTCATCCGTAAAACTGATGTCACCTTTTTCCGTCTGGCAGCCCGCCAGCGCAACAGCTAGCAACATCGCCACGCAACCTGGTTTGAATCCGTTTCGTTCCATTTTCATTAAGGATAAAATCATTTCTTCCAAACCACCCGCCGGCCTTGCACAGAAATCTCCCCCCGCGCCACCGCCGCCACGCATTTCGGATACAGCTCATGTTCCGCTGCGTGAATTCTTTGATGCAAACTTTCCGTCGTGTCATGATCCAGCACCGGCACAGCCTGCTGACCAATGATCGCGCCGGAGTCCACGCCCGCATCCACAAAATGCACCGTGCAACCCGCAACTTTCACACCTTGATCCAGCGCCTGCCTCCACGCCTCAAGTCCGGGAAATGACGGCAGCAGCGACGGGTGGACATTCACGATGCGGCCTTCAAAGGCGCGAAGAAAATCACCTTTCAATACCCGCATAAAGCCGGCGAGGACAATCAAATCCACCCTGGTATTTTGTAGCGCGGCCACGAAGGCGCGTTCCGCCTCTTCATCTAGTTTGGTGCGAAATTTTCCCGGCGGGATGAATTGCGCCGGAATTTTCCGCGCGCGCGCGTGAGCCAAAATCCCCGCCGTCTCGACATCGCTCAAAACAATGCCGATTTCCGCCGGAATGTTCCCGGCCGCAACTGCATTGGCAATCGCAACGAAGTTCGAACCCTTTCCGGAACCGAGGACGCCCAATGTGAATGGTTTGCTCACGGCGGTTGAATACCAGATTGGCCGCGCAAAAAAAAGTTGAAAGCGTTCAACCCATCCGGTCTAGGCGCGCAGCATTATTTTGAAGTCATAGTTTTCGCTGCCTAGCGATGCCCCAGATTCCGAATGTCACGCATCACCAGTTTAGTGGATGCCAACGTTGTTACTTTTCGTCACGTCCGCGCGTCTGGACTTGCCGATGCTCATCCCTAAATTGCCCGCCGTCCGTGCAACCATTGTTCTGGCTGCCACCGCGATTTTTATATCCGCAAAACTTTGGGCCCAGGCCAACGTGACCGTTTCCGAGGATGAAACTTCCTACACGCTGGCCAACGGCATCGTAACCGCGCACATCTCGAAACACTCCGGCGATCTGCTTTCACTCGCATACAAAAAACTCGAAATGCTCGACACCGAATCCGGCCGGCAGGCTGGCTACTGGTCGCACAACACAGCGCGCGCCGGCAAAATCATTCCGCGCATGACGATTGATCCGAAGCAAAATGGTGGCACGCGCGGCGAGGTTTCCGTGCTTGGCGTTGCGAACGGCATGACGATGGGCAGCGGCCCCGGTGGCGGCGTGATTGCGGACATCGAAATTCGCTACGCCCTTGGCCGTGGCGAGTCTGGCATCTACACCTACGCCACATTCACGCATCCGACGAATTATCCCGCCACGTCCATCGGCGAGGCGCGGTTTTGCATGAAACTGAACGACAATATTTTTGACTGGATGACCGTGGATGCGAACCGGAATTTAAAAATGATTTCCACCTACGACTGGAATCACGCCACCCAGATGAACGGCAAGGAAATGCGCCTGATGAACACCGGCCTCTACAAAGGACAGGTTGAGCACAAATACGACTATTCCGCCAACCAGTTCGATGTGCGCGCCTGGGGCTGGTCGTCCACCGAGAAAAAAATCGGCCTCTGGCTCGTGAATCCCAGCGTGGAATACTTGAGCGGCGGTCCGACGAAATTTGAATTGTCCTCGCATCGCGATGCGACCTTCAACACCAACGCGCTGAACGCCCCTGCCCCGCCGACACTTTTGAACTATTGGCGCAGCAGCCATTACGGCGGGAGCATCTGCAACCTCGGCACGAATGACGCGTGGACCAAGGTCATCGGACCGTTTCTCATCTACTGCAACTCGGCGGAAAAACACGACGCCCTCTGGCCGGATGCGCTCGCGCAAGCCGACCAAGAAGCGAAAGCGTGGCCGTTCAGTTGGGTCAGCAGCCCAAACTATCCGCTCAAAAACGAACGCGCGCTGGTGGCCGGAAAAATTGTTCTGAACGATCCGCAAGCGCCGGATTTGAAATTTAAAAACCTGCTCGTCGGCCTCACCGCGCCGGATTACGAACCGGCATCCGTTCCGCGGCCAAACCGCCCGGGCTTTGGCCGGCGCGGCGGTGGCAGCGGCGGTTTCGGTCTCGCCGGCGGCGGGGATGACGAAGCCGCGATGACCAACCAAAATAATTTTGCCAGCAGCACCACCAATGACTTTTCTGCGCGCACCAACCTGCCTGCGAGTTTCACCAACCGTTTTGCCCGCTTCGGCACAAACGGCGCGCGCGGCTTCGGCCTGCCGCGCATCGTGGAGTGGCAAAATGACGCGCGAAATTATCAGTTCTGGGTGCGCGGCGATGACAACGGTAATTTTTCCATCCCAAATGTGCGCGCCGGAAACTACACGCTCCACGCCATTGCCGACGGCGTGCTGGGCGAACTGGTGGTGACCAACGTGAACATCACCGCCGGAAAAAATTTATCGCTCGGAAAACTCGACTGGCAGCCGGTGCGGTTTGGCCGACAGCTTTGGGACATCGGCATTCCCAATCGCAAAGCGTCGGAATTTTTCAAGGGCGACGACTACTTTCACTGGGGCTGGTATCTGCAATACCCAAAACTTTTTCCGCTCGATGTAAATTACGTCGTCGGCCAAAGCGATTTCCGCAAAGACTGGTTCTTCGAGCAGTTGCCTTACAACTCGGACACGAATAACACGACCGGCACCGGACGCGGCGACGGCACAACGTGGGCGGTGATTTTCAAACTCACCAACGCCCCGCAAGGCAAGGCGATTTTGCGCCTCGCGCTCTGTGGCATCGGCACGCGCAACGTGTGGGGCGACCTGAACGGCCAGTCCATCGGCACAGTGAGCAACCTGACTTACAACGCCACCATCAACCGCGACGGCATCGGCGGTTCGTGGTGCGAGCGCGACCTGACATTTGACGCTGCCTTGATGAAGCCCGGCACGAACACGCTCGAACTCACCATTCCGCCCGGCTCGCTCACGTCGGGAATCATGTATGACTACCTGCGGCTAGAACTGGATGAAAAATCCCCTGAGCGTCGCTAAACTTCCAGATGACGACAAGAGCAATGTCGCCCGCAGATTTTTTCGCTAAAACGAATTCTGGTCCCGGAAATTAAGTTGCATTTTTGACTCGGGTCGCTAGGGTAAAAGTGTTCACCAATTATTCACTGCTATGAAAAAGTTCTCCTCCTTTCTCTCTTGCATCGCGGTTGGTGCGTTGTTTGGCTGGCTGGCTGTGACCCCGACGGTCGCTGAAACGGAAACCAACTCCCCGGCTTCCCGTAAATCGCCGGAATGGCTCCGCAATGGCGTGATGTATGAAATTTTTCCGCGTAATTTTTCCGCGTCCGGCGACTTGAATGGCGTCACGGCGCGGCTGGATGAACTGAAGAATCTCGGCGTGGACATCCTCTGGCTGATGCCCGTCCATCCGTTGGGCGAGAAATCCAAAAAAGGTTCCATCGGCAGTCCGTATTGC
This sequence comes from uncultured Verrucomicrobia subdivision 3 bacterium, assembly GCA_903827955.1. Classification (GTDB taxonomy): domain Bacteria; phylum Verrucomicrobiota; class Verrucomicrobiia; order Limisphaerales; family UBA11358; genus UBA11358. Next base: position 3,735 of record CAIKKJ010000129.1, on the reverse strand, counting down.
GTGCGCGATTTTTACGCAATCAATCCCGACTACGGCACCACGAATGATTTCAAACGGCTTATCACCGAAGCCCACGTGCGCGGCATGAAAGTGGTCATGGACGTGGTCACCGGTCACACTTCATGGGACAGCGTGCTGCTAACGGAGCATCCGGAGTTTTACAAAAAGGATGCAGCGGGGAAAATCCATCCGCCATATCCCGACTGGTCGGATGTGGCTGAACTGGATTACGGGAATCCCAACTTGCGTCACTACATGATCGGGATGCTGGAATTCTGGGTGCGCGATTTCGGCGTGGACGGTTTTCGCTGCGACACGGCTTACACCGTGCCGGTGGATTTTTGGGAATCGGCGCGGAACGAACTGGAAAAGGTCAAGCCGCAGGTCGTTATTATCACGGATTCCGGGGCGCGACCGATCTTATTATCCAAGGCGTTTGACATGGATTACGGCGGCAATCTTTACGCCACTCTCAATCAGGTGATGAGCGGCCTGAACCCCGCAAGTCTCATCCGCGATTCCTGGGAGCACACGCAGGAACAATTTCCCAAGGACAGCCTGCATCTGCGGTTCACGGATTACCACAATGTTCCCCGTGCCACCGTGCGCTTCGGATTGGACGGCGCGCTCGCCGCTCAGGTATTGACTCTCGCGCTCGATGGCGTGCCGATGTTTTACAACGGCATGGAAGTCGGCGACGCCACGGAATCCGCCGATCCCGCGCTCTTTGAAAAAATGCCGGTGTTCTGGCAAGCCGGCGGTCGCCAGCCGCTGCGCGACATTTATCACGACCTCATCAAACTGCGGAAACAAAGCCCGGCGTTCACCGCTGGCGAGCTTGTCTGGCTAAACAACTCCGCGACGAACGAAGTGGTCAGCCTGTTGCGCAAAGATGCCAAGGACGAATTTCTCTTGCTGCTCAATTTGTCAAGCCGCCGCGTTGACGCTTCGGTTGAACTAGATAATGCCGCCGACTTTAAGCCCGTGGACGTCAAAGGTCACGCCGGGCCGGTGGACATCACGCTACCGGATTTCCATCTCAACGGCTACGGCTGGTTCATCTATCATCGCTCGGTGGGGAAATAAATTTTCCTGAAGGTTTTGGTTTGCCCCGCTCGGGCGAAAATTTCTTTTCGTGTGTTTCGTTCGCATCGCGGTTAAATTTTTGGCGTGACCGTCACGCTTTTTATTCCCTGCTTTGTGGACGCGCTGTTTCCGCGCGCGGGCATCAGCATGGTCGAGATTTTGGAACGGCTCGGCCACACGGTCGTCTGCCCGGAAAATCTCACCTGCTGCGGCCAGCCGCCGTTCAACTCCGGCTATTGGGACGAAGCGCGCGCCGTCGCGGGAAAAATCCTACCGTCGCTCGATGGCACGGATGCGGTCGTCATCGGCTCCGGCTCGTGCGGGGCGATGGTGAAAAAGTTTTATCCCGAACTGTTTGCCAAGACACCACAGGAAGAACTCGCCAAAAAAATTGCGGCGAAGACTTGGGAGTTTTCCGATTTTCTCGCGGGCAAACTCGGCGTCACGGAACTCGGCGCAAAATTTCCGCACAAGGTCACTTTCCACGATGGCTGCCACGGCTTGCGCGAACTCGGCGTGAAAAAATCGCCGCGCGCGCTGCTCGCCAACGTCGCCGGACTGGAACTGGTCGAGATGTCCGAGGCGGAAACGTGCTGCGGCTTCGGCGGCACGTTCGCAACAAAATTTCCAATGATTTCCACCGCGATGGGCGAAGTGAAATGCGCGTCCGCCACCGAGACCGGCGCGGAATACATCGTCTCGAACGATTCAAGTTGCCTGCTACATATACAAGGCTTGCTCTCGCGTCAGGGCAATCCGCTCAAAACCATTCACCTCGCGGAAGTGTTGAACCGGAAATGATTTTTAACCACGGATAAACACAGATGAACACGGATAAACTTTTAACTTTCGAATTATCAAAGAAGCACAGCGAGCTATTTGTGGTTGGCGACTCAAACGGATTAAGATTTCTAGCTTCGAAGCTAAATCGTTTGGCTGAAAAACTGGATAAAGGACAATCAGATCACGAACATCTGATGACAAAAGAGTGGGCAGGCAATGAATTGAGTTCAGCCCCTCAAGGTCAAAACACAGAACTTTTGAACCAAGTAACTATTTATGCCAGAAAAAATATTTAAGTCGGGTTTCAATTTTTTCATCCGTGTCCATCCGTGCCCATCCGTGGTTAAAAAATCCGCATGAGTTTCGTTTCCCAATTCAAATCCGCCGCGAGCGTGATGGCGAAGGATTTGCGGCATCGCAAAATCATCCGCACCGCGCTAGGCAATTACGAGATCGTCCGCGACAGGCGCAAGGCGTCGTTTCAGGACTGGCAGGGCGCGCGCCAGCTCGCCGCCGAGACGAAATGGGAGGCCGTCAATCATCTCGACCAGTATCTCGAAGAGTTCGTCGCCAGAATCGAGGCGCGCGGGACGAAGGTGCATTGGGCGAGCAACGCGGCGCAGGCGCGGGAAATTGTTTTGCAGATTGTCGCCGACAAAAAGGCGAAGTCCGTCATAAAGTCCAAGGCGATGACGAGCGAGGAAATTCATTTGAACGATGCGCTCGAAGCAGTCGGATTGAAAGTCGTCGAGTCGGATTTGGGCGAACTCATCGTGCAGCTCCGCAAGGAAGCGCCGTATCACATTGTGTTTCCCTCGATGCACCTGACGCGAGATGAAATCAACGTTTTATTTCAGAACGAACTGGGCAGTGCCAACACGAACGACCCCGAAGAACTCACAATGATTGCACGCCGCGCGTTGCGGTCAAAATATCTCACGGCGGACATCGGCATCACGGGCGCGAATTTTGCCATCGCCGAGACGGGCATGATTTCCATCACGGAAAACGAAGGCAACGCGCGCCTCACCGCCGCGCTGCCAAAGACAATGATATCGCTCATCGGCATCGAGAAAGTTTTGCCGAAGCTGGCGGACCTCGCGCTATTTTTACCGATGCTCGCAACGATGGGCACGGGCCAGGCGTTGACGTGCTACAACACGCTGTATGGCGGCCCGCGTCAGCCCGGCGAAACCGACGGCCCGGAGGAATGGCACGTCGTGTTGCTCGATAATCATCGCACCGAACTCCTCGCCGACGCCGAGCAACGCGATGCGCTCCACTGCATCCGCTGCGGCGCGTGCCTGAACGTCTGCCCGATTTTCCGCAACGTCGGCGGCCACACTTACGGCACGACTTACAGCGGCCCGATCGGTTCCGTCATCACACCGCACCTGCGCGGTTTGCAGGATTGGAAACATCTTTCCAACGCTAGTTCGCTTTGCGGTGCGTGCACCGAAACGTGTCCGGTGAAAATTGATCTGCATCATCACCTGCTGCAAAACCGGCGCAACTCGGTGAAACAAAAATCGTCGCTCGGAGAAAAAATTGCTTTCAAATTTTTCGCTTACGGGGCGAGCCGCCCGGGGTTGTGGAAATTGGGAATGAAAATGGCGCGCTGGTTGCAACCGCTGCAAACACTGTTGCAGCGCACGCCACTTGATCCCGTCAAGCCGTGGACGCAATCACGCGACCTGCCGCCGCTCGCGCTGGCATCATTCAAGGACTGGTGGAGGAATCGCAAATGACCGAACGTGAAAAAATTCTTGGCCGCATCCGTGAAGCGCTGAAAATTGAGGCGCATGCTCCCGGCGCGCACGGTCAAACTTCGAGTCAGCACGTATTTGATCCGAAAATTTCTGCGCC
>CAIKKJ010000128.1 GCA_903827955.1 uncultured Verrucomicrobia subdivision 3 bacterium | reverse complement strand
GGACGAACTCAACACCGTGCCGTCCGGCGCGGGCTTGAGCGTCTGGCCATAAGCATACACCACATAACGCGGCACGCCGCTGGGGCGCACCAGACTCATCAACTGCTGCGGCAACCATTCATACATCTCATCACTCACGTCGTATTGCAACTGCGCGGAGCCGCTCGTGTTCAGGAACGGCGAGAGCTGCGTCAAAGCCGGCGTGCGCAGAATATCGCCCGTGTGCGGGAAGCCGCCGTTTTGATACAGGTTGCCTCGCGTGGCGTTGATGCCGTTCGCACCGTTGACAATTTGATACAACGGCGAATTGCCCTGATCCACGCCCGCCGGGTCAATTACCACGTTCGTTTGAATGGGCATTGCCGAATAGGTTGGGTTAGGCGTGATGTTGGAAATGGTCAGCAATCCGCCAAGCACGGCGGACCATGCCGCGAGATGCTTTTGGTTGACGGACAACGCACCGCGCGAAGCGTTGTCATTCGGCGCGGCGGTAAAGATATCAAACAACAATTCATCCTGAATTGGACGTGAGTTGAGCGAATCAAAATCATTGAAGTCACCCGTCCAATATTTCCAAGTGGTTTTCCCGACATAGGGATTGCTCTGCGCTTGATCCACGAATTCCAGCAGGTTAGTAGCCTTGAGATAAACCGTCTGCCACGGCGTGCCACGGTGGACACGACCAAGCCAACCGACGGATGGATATTTGTTCAATGAAAAATCCCAATTGTCCGAGCCATAAACCAGCGGGTCGCGGTAGGCCAGATTGTAGCTGGCGTTTTCGGCGTCATGTAACACGCCAGGCAGCCCTTCCATTTCAGTGTTTTTACCCCACGGTTGATAACGGCTTTGAACGGAAGCCAATGACGGAATCGGCACCGGTTGCGATAGATCATCACTCTTGGCAACTCCATTGGTGACGTTGTTGAGTTCGGAAACCGGCTGGTTCAAATCACTGCTCAAATAATGAACCAACGGATCGTTCACCACCCAAAGGGTTGGTGATACCACGATGCGCGTCGGCGTATAAGGAGCTTGTTGTTGCAAGTTTGTGTTCAAGTAAGTTTTTTGAACACCAATTGAATTGGTATAAAACCAAGTGGTGGTAAAAAACCCACCAAACATTGCTGCTTCAGCTCCTTTTATACCCGTAAGACCGGCCGGCATATTGGGCGGGTGACTCCAAAGATTATTAGGCACATTTCCACTCTTTGAGACGTCAATCTGATGTTGCACGCCCCAGTTAATTCCGTCTCTCAGATTACCGCTGGCATTGGTGCTCCACATATAAGTGGCCGCATTGCCGCCAAGACCTAAAAAGTCCGGGTCTTTCAAATCATCGCCCAAGTTTCGCACCTGAATCGGTCCCGCAAACTGGACATAATCAAGAACGTGACCATTGTCCAAAATGAAGGCCTGAAACCAGTTGGTGGTGTCTTGTTCAAATGACGGGAACGGATAAATAGCCGTGACGTTTGTATTGAATGCCTCGGTGGTAAAACCACCGACATTACCCAAGTTATCCAGGTTGATAGCCGATTCAGAGATGAACGGAAAATTAAAATTTCCGGAGATAATCGAATTTGCGTTATTAAATTTGCGCGGCGGTGAATTGGTGTCCCAAGCTGAACCTGGCCAAGGATTGGGCTGGCTGATAAAAGTGAAATTGGTGAAGGCGGTATAGGTATAAGAACCGTATGACAATCTCATCCGGATAAAATCACTTGCGTATACGACCGGCTGGATTCCGGGATATTGGGAAACGTAAGAATTCCAGAAGGAAAAGCCGATGTGATTGGTGATGCTCATGACGAGCATTTGATTGGTAGTGAAAAGTGATTTGGACGCCCCGCTCCACGTCGTCAAACCGGATTTACGGTTGAACTGAAGTTTGCGCGAAACTTGTAGCGTGTTGAACGAATAAAATTCGTTGAAGTTCGGCATGTATTTCTTGGCACCGATAATCCACGGAACACCATAGACATTTTCGGTGAAATATCCATTCGCCATCGGCACCGAACCATTTACCACGGCCGTCATATCATAAACGGTTTTAAGCTGCGAATAGTTGATACCACCTGGCACGCTATCCACGTTTGTATAACCAACTACAAACACATCCAGCGTCGTGGGATTACGATAAAAAATCGGACGGAAAACATGCGGATAATCCACACCGCCCGCAACGGAACTATTCGTCCCGGCATCAAAAAAATTCGCCGCCATTTGCAGCAACCGGTTCACCGCGGGCGAATAGACAAAGCTGCCATTCACCTGCACCGGAATGTTCGCCAGCCCGAACGCCGGCACCTGATTCGTCATGCCGTAAAACGGAATGTTCGTCAGCCCAAAACCGGTCGGGTCGTTCGTCACGACGTTGCCAAAACGGTCGTGGTAATAGTAATTGGCAAAGTTCGGCGCAATGCCGTAGTAAGTCGCGAGAAAGTTCGAGGGATCGGCCTGAAACCAGTTGGTCGTATAAAGCTTGAGCATCGCATCCGCAGCCGCGCAAAAGAAGTCGCGCGGATCCCACGGAGTCAGGTTTGTTTCCGCGCCAGGTATTACCGTAGTGCTGTAATATTGCCCGGCATTGTTGCCGTTGGTGGAATAGATCACGACCGCGTTTTGATAATTCAGGTTCAACTTGCCCGCATTCGCCGGCAAGGATTCGGTGCCCAGCTGGTCGAGCATCCGGTAATAGGTGTAACGGTCGTAGGTGGGTTGCGCGCCATTGGCGGCGGTGGTGGTGCCGGCGTTCAGCAGACGGTTGGTGAAGCTGTTCACGCCGCCGGAACTTTTCGCGGGGTCATAAAAATCGGCGAGCGTGTAGAAACGGTTTGGGTTGTCGGAGCCGGGCCAGGAGTAGGTCACAGGATCCTGCAGTCCTTCAAAAATGTTGGTGGTGGTAATCTGCAATGGCCCATCCGAGTAAATGTCCACGTTATCGAACTTGAGGTAGTTAAAGTTCGGACTCAAAAACAACTGGCTGGCGGAATACAGGTTGTTATAAAAATAGTTGTAGCGGTAGGAAAGCAACGCACGTGCATCGTCAAAGGCCAGACCGCGATTGATGCCGAACGGTTGGTTGTAGGCGTAGTAAACATTGGCCGGAGCCACCGTCGGCAGCCATTGGTTTGTGTTCAGGTCGGCCAGAAATGCAGCGAGGTTGATTTCCCACGAGCCAACGCTCTGGTTACGCATGAAACCGTCGTTACCGCCGCTGTTGGGGTTGACCTGCTCTGTCACGGTCTGGTTGTGCAGATAATTCAAGTCCAGCGATTCGCCGATGGGCTGCGCGATGAAGGCATAGCGGGAAACGAACTGGTTGTCCGCCGCGTGGTGCGTGCCGGGTTTTTCAAGGATGCCCACCCACTGCGGATCGCCAGCAGGTTGGAAGATGTTATAGGAATTTATCGTCGAATCGAAAATACCATTACCCGTGCTATCCAGGTTTGTAACCCAGCCGGTATTTTCAAACGCGTTGTTGCGGTTCAGGTCAAGATAGAAACGTCCCGCCGGCTCGGCCGGACTGACAAGCACCGGCGCCCGCGGCAGGAACATCAGGTTGGCGACGTTCTGGTCAAAGTCCGCACCGGCCACCAGGTTGCCGTTGGGATAGTAATAACTGACGTTATTCGGGCTGTTCAGAAAAAGCGCGGTGACATTATCAAAGCCATTCGTGTTAACGTAATTGGTGGAAACGAGCAGGTTGTAATTATAGAGCGCGACGTTGGTGGCCAGGATGTTTGCCAAAATCTGCGCTTGCGCGGCGGCCAGCGCGGTGTCGGACGCGAGCCGCGCCACGGTGGTGTCGGTGCTGGTGCTCACCGAAATGCGTTCGCGGCGCGCGACCGCCAGAAACGCAATGGCCATGACGAGCGTGACCGACAGCATGATGAGCGTGATGACGAGCGCCATCGCGCTCTGCGCGCGGGGCAAACCGGAAACCGGAAACCGGAAACCGAAAACCCGGCGGCCGCTGGCGGCTGACTGCCGACTACTAGCTTCTGTTATTTTAAGTTTCATTGATAGGCCGAGCGGTCAACGTTCTGGATGTTCACTTGCTGGCGGAAAATGTGAACCGCGCCGGACTGGCCGGCGAGGTAGAGCGAACGGCGATCGTTCGGCGGCGCGGCAGGGACATTGTTCGGCAACGACTCGGCGCGGGCGAGTGCCCGGTCTTCGATGACGCCCAACTGCAATTCCACGGCGGCGGGAATGGCGTTGCCGTAGAAATAACAATTCATCTCGCCTTGAAACGGCACGTCGAAGTAGGCGTTGCGCGGCGGCGTCATAAACTTGGAGTAGCCATTCGTCAGCCAGATGCCGTTCGGATCGAACGGCCGCACGACGAGATGCACCACGCCATCAAGCACATGACTCATGTTCGTCCATTGCGCCTGCTGGATTTCAAAGAGGAACAAGTCAAACAACTGACGCGGCGGCTGCGAAATGTTTTGTGTGCGGTGAAAGCGATAGAGCGGATACAGCGGGCTGGTCGAGGTAGTGTCCACGATGTAGCCGTTCCCGACCCACTGCGTATTCTCACGGCCAAGCACAAAGAAATAATTCAGCAAATTCGTGCGGCGGATGGAGCCGCCGGGCAAGGATTGTTCGAGCGGCGCATAGGCGTAGCCGTTGGCGTAGGTAAAAAAATTCACCGCGCCGAAATTCACCACGCCCGGCTGATTCGTGCCATAGGACGGCGTCATGCCGCGCAAGTCGGAGGTGATGAGTTCCATCGCCGCGCGGCTGCCTTCGAGGACGTCCGACTGCGTGACGCTAGCACGGAAAGCGCGCTGCGTGCTGCTGAAAACATCCATCAACGCCAGCACGATGAGCGCCAGCAGCGAGACCACGACCAAAACTTCAACCAACGAAAAAGCGGCGCGCGGCGCGGGTTGCAGATTGCAGGTTGCAGGTTGCAGCTTAGCCGCCGATAACTTCGGGCAGCCAACCTGTAACTTGCAGCTTGTCAATGGTAACATCATGTTAAGGAATCGTGGTGAACGTCTGCGGGCCGTAATAGAACCAGCCGTTGTTCTCATCCGGCCGGAGGTCGCCGGCGATGGCGGTGCGAAACGTCTGCCGGCCGCTACCGGTCTTGCCGTTGGGCAACAGCGGCCAGAGGAACGTGAGGCGCAGTTCGTGCAGCGTGGCACCAAAATTTTGGTTGTAGGCGAAATTGACCCCAATCGGACCTTGAACAATCGGCGCGTTCACTACGAACAGACGATAGGTGAAGGTGTCTTCGCGCATGATCTGGTTATCCTGCGGCGGTTTTTCCGCCGCGAGCCCGCTGATAGAGCGGACGTAGGCGACGACGTGATTGCTGTAACCGCCTTGAAAAACATTCGGTAGCGGATGCCAGCCGCTGGGAGTGTTGGTGTAAAATTCCGGGATGCTCAATGCGCCGATGATGTTGGTGCCCGTGAACAATGCCCGCAGCGGGATGGAATTTCCATATTCTTTCGCTGCAAGGTAAGTGTAGGAGTTCACACCGCTGGAGACGATGTTGCTGTTGCTGTCGTAAAACGCCCATGAATTGGTAATGGCGTAAACGTAATTCGTCAGATCATTCGCGCCGCGTGCGCCGTTGCGGATGAGTTCGATGAGATGGTTCGCATCCTGGCCGATGACCGTTTCCTGGCGATTGTCGCGCTGGGTGTTCATGCCGTAGGGCAACACGCCGATGATGCCCACGAGCGCCACGCCAATGATGGCAAGGCAGATCGCGATCTCAATCATCGTGAACGCGGCGAACGGACGGCAAGGTTGGAGCGCGGAAATTTTCATTGCAGCTTCTGGAATTCCAGCCGCGCCCGGCCGGTGAGCGCGTCAATGTGGACGAGGTTGAACATGGAGTTGGTGCTGTTGCCAGCGGGAGTTTCCTTGATGTCAGCGGTGGCGACAGCGGTCAACGTGGGCGACTTGGTCGCACCGTTGTAGCCAAAAGCCACGGTTCCCTGCGCGAGCGGGAGGTATTCATCCACATAGGACGGGTCAATGCCATTGGTCGTCAACTGGCCCAGATAATTGAAGGCGATGAAAGGCAGCGCGACGTAAGGGTAATTGCTAACGACTGGAAACGGAAACTTAGTGAACGGATACTCATAGTCGGAACTGAAGCCGCGCACATTGAACGCACCGTTCACGGAGACGGGCAAGGCGGCGCGCGCCTGAAATTTCCATGACGCGATGAAGCTGTTTTCCGGCAACGTCTGCCAGGTAGAAAGATAACGCCATTGATGGTTGCCCGGCTGGTCACCAAGCGCACCGTAGGAAATGAAGTTATAGCCAGCCATCTGTTTTTCCACGAGATTGGTCAGCGCCGCCATGTCAACGGCTGACAAGGCGGCATCCCAGTTGGCCGCAGTGGTGTGGGGCGGCAGCCAGAAATTCGTCGGCACAAAAACCATATAGACCGTGGTGCGCTGGCTGATGGCAAGTTGGCGGGCGCGGCCGACGTCATCGAGCAACTGCCGCGTGGCGCTGACGGCGACGTTGGATTTGCCGAGATTTTTCAGCGCGGGCACGGTGAGCGCGGCGAGAATTCCGAGGATGGAAATGACGACGAGCAGCTCGACGAGCGTGAACGCGCGGCGCCGACGGAGATTGCGGGTTGCAGATTGCAGGCTACAGGTTATACCAGCCGATAACTTGCAGCCGATAACTTGCAACTGACAACTGGTAACTTGTGACTTGGTTTCCATTTCACTGCCAGCTCAAGACGTTGTCCTTATTGGGAGCAATGTTGGCGTTGTTGCCGGCGGTGCTGGAAATTTTACCGTCCGGCCCGGCGGACCAAACCATGACTTTGCCGTGAAACTGAAAATGGTCACCATTGCCGCTGGGATCCGTGGAATTGACCAACCCGTTGAAACCAGCGGAAGAATTAGCACCGTTTTGAGAGACGTTTTGCTGGCAGTAAAAAAGATCGCTGCTCTGGTCATCGTAACTCAAGTCCATGGTGATGATGTAAGGATTGCCCCACGGATCGCGATAGACGCCGGTGTTATCCACGCCGCCCAACGGATTTTGCTGGGCGGTCTGCGGATCGTAGCCGGAAAGCTTGGCGTTCAGATATTTCACCTGCTTGGGGTTTTTGACATGCTTGTAATTCGCGGTCTGGGTTCCGGTTCCGTTGCCATAAGTTTCCACATCCATGAGAATCGCCACGACGTTACTATTGTTGTCGTAGGAATAATTTCCCGCCGCACCGGCGGGCCAAGTTGATGAAGTGTTCTGCGGGTATTGGATAAGCCCGGTGGTAAAATCGCTGGTGCCCGCCGCTGCCTGTTCGCCGGCAGTCACCGGAAAACGTCCGTAGTCGGTATCGTAGGCATTGATGGCGTTGACGATGTCGGCGATTTCGGTCTTCGCCTTCATTTTTTGCGCCGCAATTTTTGCCTTGGCCAATACCTGCAAGGTCATGGCCGCTAGGATGGCGATAATGGCGATGACGACGAGCAGTTCCGTGAGGGTGAAACCCCTGCGGAAACGGCGCGGGGCGGACAATTTAATTTTCATGGATTTGAACAGTTTTTTGCGGCGCGCAGGATGCGGCATAATCGTCACCGGAATCAATGGTTTTGTGGCCGCAACGCGACGCATCGACACGGCGGCTTGCTGGCGGATGGACGGCTGCCAGAGGGTCTCGTGCCATTCGACAGGCACATGACCGTGGTCGCCGGAAAAATGCTGGGTTGAGGTGAGGCACATAAAAATCAGGGCATGGGATTGTTCACCTGAGCAGCTTTGCTCCAGTTGCAGACGAGGTATTTTTTACCGTTGATCTGGAGCTGCACCCACAAATCATAACTGCCGGCGTTATTGTTTGTCGGGCCAGGCGCCATGTAGCGGATGGGGTTGACACCTTTTACGCCCACTGGAAGATAGGTGTCATCCGGACCACCGACGGCGGTGACAAGGTTGGTGGCAGGAATACCGTTGTTGTAAAAAACGGAGCCAATCTGGTTTGGCTTCAAGGACAGGATAAAATTTTTCGCCGACGCCGTATCTTCGCCGCCGCCTTTGGTGCAGTTCAAGAAGCCGCCGACGTTGTAGATGTTTTTGACGGCAAGCGGAGCGATGGTGGCGGACGAATCGAGAGTTTGAAAATTGCCGCCCGCATTGATGGTCGTGCCGGAAAGCTCGTAGAAAAGCTGGTTGGTCAGGGCAGCCGTCGTGGTATTCGCGCCATTGCCCGGCGGATAAGCTCCGTATTTGGCCTTGTAATTTTCCAGCGCCGCCGCGACCTGCGCCAGTTCGCCCCGGGCCACGCTGATTTTTCTCGTCTTGGAAATGGTTTTTAGGGACACGACCGAGAACGCCGCCAACACACCGATGATGGAGATGACGACCAGCAATTCAATGAGTGTGAAGCCGCGGCGGGAACTGGTTTTAATTTGGGGAATCATGTTGGAAAAATATTTTAAAAATTTTAGCGTTCGCGCAGTTCTTCTTCCATCCGTTCACTCAACCATTGCTTGACCATGCTCTGGTAGTTGAGATACCGGGTGCGGGCGAGTCGCTTGATGCGCGCCAGCATCCGCGGATCGAACCGCAGCGTGACGGTGACGGACTCGGACGACTCGGCGTTACCTGCCGTGGCCGACTCCATGAGCCGCAGGTCGGGGCGATGCTCGCCCCAAAACGTCGCCTCGGCATCTTCGCTGTCGAAGATGGGCACTTCCTCCCAGTTGGCAAAAGTTCTCACGGCAAAATTTAGTTTGACCTGGTTTGACCCGGTTTGACCACTCCCACTCATTGCGAAAGCGTCTGGCCCATTTTTTTCTGGTAGAAAAAGCGTTCCTCCGGATCAAACGGCCGCGCCAGCAGCACCCGCACGATGCGTCCGTTGGTGCGATACACGCTGACGATACCAATGCCGCCCGCCGACATGCCAAGGTTGAAAAACCGCGCCTGCACCCCAAACCTCGGCGAGTCCGGCATCAGCCTCACAGCAAATGCGTCCTCAAACGATTCTTCTATTTCCCGCTGGGTCAAAGAGCCAAGCTCAAAGGGCGGGTTATTCCAATCAAACTCCATTTCGGGTCAGTTGTAAATAAATCGCCCATGCAATGTGAATACAATGTATTTACGCGCGGCGATCATTTTTGTCAAGTTTGAGTTCTGAAAAAGACGTTTTCAACCGTTTTTGGTAATTATTCTTTGCCTTTGCCGCCGTCGCCCTCACCGCTCAAGTTGGTGATCATGGCAATCAGGGGCAAAAACATCGCGATAACGATGCTGCCGACGATGACGGCGAGGAAGATAATCATGATAGGCTCAAGCAGCGAGGTCATCGCGGCGACGGCGTTGTCCACCTGTTCATCGTAGTCGTCGGCGATGCGCAGGAGCATTTCCGGCAGTGCACCAGTCTGTTCACCGACGTCCACCATGCTGATGACCATCGGCGGAAACACACCGGAACCTTCCATTGGCGCAGTGATGGTTTCACCTTCTTTTACGCTCTCATGAATCTTGGTGACGGCATTTGAAATAATGACGTTGCCGGCGGTCTCGCGCACGATGGTGAGCGCCTGCAAAATTGGCACACCGCTGGTGACCAGCGTGCCCAGCGTGCGCGCAAAACGGGAAATGGCCACCTTGCTGATGACCGGACCGATGGCCGGCATGACGAGTTGAAACTTATCCCACAAACGACGGCCAAACTTGGTCTTGATGAACAGCAAAAAAATGACCACCAGCACGACAATCAACCCCATCGTCATCAGGATGTTGTTTTTAATCGCATCGCTGATCGCCATGACCAACAAAGTAAAGCCGGGCATCTTGACCCCCATGCCGGCAAATACGTCCTTGAATTTCGGCACGACGAAGCACATCAGCAAAATCATGATGCCGACGGCCACAATCATCACCGCCACGGGATAAAACAACGCGGCCTTGACCTTGCCCTTGATCTTTTGCGCCTTTTCGGAAAATTCCGCCAGACGTTTCAATACGACTTCGAGCACACCGCCCAGTTCGCCGGCCTTGACCATGTTGACAAACAACTTGTTAAATGTTTTCGGATGCTGCGCCAGCGCCTCAGAAAATGTGCTACCGCCTTCGATGGAGGTGGCCAGATCGCCAAGAATCCGCTTCAACGTCGCATTGCGCTCCTGCTTTTCCAGCACGCGCAAACCGCGCAGCAACGGCAGACCGGCGTCCACCAGCGTCGCGAGCTGGCGGGTGAAGGTCATCAAAATTTTTGGCTTTACCTTGCCGCCCATGCCGGGAATGGAAAGGTTGATGTTCATTCCGCCTTTTTTCTTGGCACCCGGTCTGGCGGGAGCCTTGGACTTGGCGGCTTTTTTGTCGGTGGATTTTTCCTTCTCGGCCTCGGTAATCTTTGTCGGGAACAAGCCCATCTCTTTCACGCGGCCGATGGCCTCGTTCTGGCTGGCGACTTCAATGCTCCCCTTCGTTTCATTGCCACGGGAGTCGAGGGCGACGTAGGTGAATTTTGGCATGGCGTGAATCAGGTATATTTGACGACTTCTTCAATACTTGTATCACCATCAAAGATGCTGCGCAAGCCGTCCTCACGCAGCGTGACCATCCCTAGTTCCACGGCCTTCTGCCGCACCACCACCGTCGGCGCGCGTTCGTTGATGAGTGTGCGGATGGCGTCGGAGACCACGAGCAGCTCGAAAATGCCTTTGCGGCCTTTGTAGCCGGTATCGTTGCACGTCTGGCAACCGCGACCGTAATGAAATACCTTGTCGCCCAGATCATGCGGCGAGAGGTTGAGCAACGCGAGCTGCTGCTCAGTGGGCTCAAACGGCGTGCGGCAATTTTTACAATTCGTCCGCACCAAACGCTGGCCGAGCACGGCCATCAGCGTGGAGGAAATCAAAAATGGTTCCACGCCCATGTCCACGAGACGCGTCACCGCGCCGGGCGAGTCGTTCGTGTGCAATGTGCTCAAGACCAAGTGACCGGTGAGCGACGCCTGAATTGAGATCTGTGCTGTTTCCAGATCGCGCATTTCCCCGACCATGATGATGTCTGGATCCTGACGCAAAAAGGATTTCAACGCCTTGGCGAACGTCATGCCGGCCGCTTCGTTCACAGCCACCTGCATAATGCCGTCAATGTCGAACTCCACCGGGTCTTCCGCCGTCAGCAGTTTCGAATCAATCACGTTCACGCGGCGCAAACAGGAATACAGCGTCGTCGTTTTGCCGCATCCCGTCGGACCGGTCACGACAAAAATTCCGTTCGGGCGCTGGATGACTTCGGTGACAAAATCATAAACGTATTTTGGAAAGCCGAGCGACTCGACTTCGAGATTCACCGAGCCACGATCCAAAACGCGCAGCACCACCGACTCACCGAACGCCGTGGGCAGCGTGCTCACGCGCAAATCAATCTGCTTGCCGGAAATCGTCAGGCTGATACGTCCGTCCTGCGGCAGACGCTTTTCGGAAATGTTCAGGTTCGCCATGACCTTGATGCGCGAAATCACCGGCAGCGACAGATGCTTCGGCGGCGGGGCCATTTCATACAGCGCGCCGTCCACGCGGTAACGAATGCGGAACTCCGTTTCAAACGGCTCGAAGTGAATGTCCGACGCGCGATCTTGAACTGCCTGCTGCAAAACCAAGTTCACGAATTTAACAATCGGAACTTCATTCGCCAGCGCCGCCGCAGCTTTCGCGTCATCGCCGGCCTCGTCCACCTCGGCGGCGATTTTTTTGTCGCGCCCCAGTTCCTTGAGGATTTCATCGTAGCCGCCGCCATCTTCCTGACCGTAAAACCGTTCGATGCCGCGCACAACATCGCCCGGATCAGACACCACAATCTGCACCTCGCGTTTGGCCGCAAAATGGATTTCATCCGCGAGTTGTGGATTGAATGGATCCGCCACGGCCACCTGCAATACGCCGCTGCCATTCAGTCCGACCGGCAGACAGCGATACATCTGCGCGACTTTTGCCGGAATCAACTTGAGAGTTTCCGGGGAAATTTCCTTGTCCTTCAACGGCACCACTTCCGTGCCCATCGCGCTGGCGATGACATGCAGGATGTCGTCCAGCTTCATGATGCTGAAATCCTGCAACACCTGGATGGCCGGTGTGGCGTTGCGCTTCAGTTCGCCGGCAACCTCCTCAAACTGCAAGTCGTCCAACATCCCCTGCGAATGCAGCAGGTTCAGCAACGGATCTGAAATTTCCTCGGCCATGAATCAAATTATTTTTTCTTTTCCACCGCTTGCGCCAGATCGAGCTCCTGCAGCTTGGCCATGATGGTGGTCGCGTCAGCGCATTTATTGATGACTTCCTCGCGGGCAATCAAACCCTGCTGGTATTTATCCATCAACCACGCATCGAGCGTCACCATGCCGTATTTGGAACCGGTCTGGATGTCCGACTGGATACGGAACGTCTTGTTGTCGCGGATGAGCGCGGCAATGGACGGCGTGTTGATCATGATTTCGAACGCCGCCACGCGGCCCGGCTTGTCCGCGCGCGGCAGCAAAATCTGCGAGATCACCGCCTGCAACACGGTGGAAAGCTGAATGCGAATGGTCTCCTGCTGGTTCTGCGGAAACGCGTTCACCAGACGGTCGATCGTCTTGGCCGCGCCCGTCGTATGCAACGTGCCAAAAACCAAGTGACCCGTTTCCGCCGCCGTGACGGCGGCCTCAATCGTTTCCAAGTCGCGCATTTCGCCGACCAGAATCATGTCCGGATCTTGCCGCAGCGCGCGGCGCAGCGCCTCACCGAAGTTCGGCACGTCCACATGGACTTCACGCTGGGTGATTAACGCCTTTTTGTGTTTGTGATAATACTCAATGGGGTCTTCAACGGTGATGAGGTGAACCTCGTCGCGAGTTTCGTTCACGATGTTCAGCAGCGACGCCAGCGTGGTGGATTTGCCGGAGCCCGTCGGGCCGGTCACGAGAATCAAACCGCGCGGCTTGAACAAAAGTTCCTTCACTGATTCCGGCAAGCCGATCTGCTCGAATGTGAGCATCTTGCTGGGGATCTGCCGCAGCACCATGCCGAAATTCCCCTTTTCCTTGAACACACTGACCCGGAAACGCGCCGCCTCGCCGAACGCAAAGGCAAAGTCCGAGCCGCCGCGTTCGCGCACTTGCTGGATGTGTTCCTCGGACGTGATGGAGCGCATCAATTCTTCCGAAGTTTCCGGCGTGAGCAGCGGGCCTTCCACTCGGTGCAGCGTGCCGTTCACACGGATGGTGGGCGACGCGCCCACGCGCGTGTGCAAGTCGGACGCGCCTTCGGACACCACCAACTGCAACAAATCTGACATCGAATATGACATGGCAAAAAATTAATTCCGGTTGGTTTGAAAATTAGACCGCTCCCCGTTCATTTCCTCACGTTTCATCGCCGACGGTCGCGCGAATGACCTCCTCCGGCGTCGTCATGCCGGCCAAAACTTTCCGGATGCCGTCCTCGCGCAATGTCCGCATGCCCATTTCGCGGGCGCGCTGGCGCAGCACGTTCGTCGGCACCTGATCGTAAATCAATTTGCGGCCTTCATCGTCCACCACAAAAATTTCAAAGATGCCGAAACGGCCGCGGTTGCCCGTGCCGTTGCAGTTCGCGCAGCCTTTGCCCTTCATCACGTTCGCATTCTTCAAGTCTTCCTGCTTGATGCCGAGCGCGCGCATTTCCGCATCGGTCGGCACATAGGGAGCAATGCACTTTTTGCAGATTTTCCGGACGAGCCGTTGCGCCATCAGACAACGCGTGGACGAAGCGATCAAAAACGGCTTCACGCCGATGTCCGCGAGACGGGTCACCGCGCCGGGTGCGTCGTTCGTGTGCAACGTGGAGAATACCAAGTGACCGGTCAGCGAAGCGTTGATGGCAATGGATGCGGTCTCGATATCGCGAATTTCGCCGATCATCACGATGTTCGGCGCCTGACGGAGAATCGCGCGCAACGCCGTGGCAAATGTGAAACCGACGATGTCGTTCACCTGCACCTGATTAATACCGGCCAAAATATATTCCACCGGATCCTCAACCGTGATGATTTTGCGGTCGGGACGGTTGATGAAATTCAAACACGAATACAGCGTGGTCGTCTTGCCGGAACCCGTCGGCCCCGTCACCAGCAAAATCCCGTCGGGCAAGGCGATGATGCGCTCGAAAGTTTTCTGATCGTCCGTCAAAAATCCCAGTTCCGGCAGACCGAGGCGCAGACCTTCCTTGTCCAAAATACGCATCACGATGCTTTCGCCGTGATTCGTCGGGAGGCAGGAAACGCGCAAATCAATCAACTTGGTTCCCACCTTTGACTGGATGCGTCCGTCCTGCGGGATGCGATGCTCCGAGATGACCATGCCTGCCGAAATCTTCAAGCGCGCGATGATGGAGGCCTGCAGTTGCTTCGGCGGCGACTTCATCTCCTGCAACATGCCGTCAATGCGGTAGCGCAGGCGGAAGCGTTTGCCGAGCGGTTCAAGGTGGATATCTGAAGCGCGCAATTTGAACGCGTCCACGATGATTTGGTTCACCAGCCGGATGAGCGGAGCATCCGCTTCCACCTCCAAGCCGTCATCGGCTCCAATCTCAACGTGATCCTGCGTCAGTTCCTGAATGACATCCTTGAATGCCTCGTTGTCACCAATACTCTTGGCCTTGTCGCCGCCATAATATTTTGCGAGCGCGGCCTCGATATCCGGCTCGGAAGCCACGCGCAATTCGATGTCCGCGTTCAGCAAATGATGCAGCGAGTCGAGCGTATTGAGGTCGGAAGGATCCGCGATGGCCACGGCTACTTTGCCTTCGGTTTTGAAGAGCGGGATGACGCGGTATTTTTTGGCGACGTCGCGCGGGATGATCGCGATAACGTCATCCTCGATTTTCATGTTGGCGAGGTGCACCACCTCCGCGCCGAACTGCGCGGCCTTGGCCTGCGTCACGTCGCCGGGGCGGATGGCCTTGTTCGCCACGAGAAAATCCACCACGCCCACGCCGGCGGCGTGGGCCTCGTCGCGGGCCTTGGCGACCACGTCAGCAGCGGTGAAGCCGAGGTCAACCAACAGATCCAGCAAATAGTCGTCTTTTTCTGCCACGAGATTTTTTTGCGCGTGCCCCTACTATTAAATTCAGGGAACGCGCTGGCGCAAAAGGTTTCATCTGGCGCGAAAAAAGTCAATGCGCTGCTGAATAATTTCCGCCCGATATGCAACGCCGCCAAGTAAATATCAATGTCTCAAAATCACAACCAGCGCCTGCCGATGGTCAACTCAATCAACTCAAGCCAACTTTAGCGGCGACATGAACACGCCGCGCGGCGCAAACTTGCACCAAATTTTTGTTCCCAATGAAATGTCCCGCTTGGCTTATAAATTCGCCCAGGCCGTTTGCTTGGACGGATTGCTTTGACAGGTGGTGGTGATTCTGGGACAAGAACGCAACAATCAGAAAGTCACCATCCGCTCATGCCACCCGAACCACCCGCACCGGCTGAACCAGCCAACTCAAACCGGCTGATGGTAATCATGTTTTCGGACCTGGTGAATTCGACCGGGTTGAAAGAAAAAATCGGTCGCGACGAATATCGCCGGCTGAAAACCCGCCATGACGAATTGATCCAACAGGCGCTGGCAGTGACCACGAGCGGACGCGTGCTGCAAGACAATGGCGACGGATATTTTTTAAGTTTTTACAGCATCGCCGACAGCGTGGCCATGGCGCTGGTGTTTCAACGGCTCATGGCACGCGAGCCGTGGCCGGTGGCGTTCCAGTCACGCGTGGGATTGCATCTGGGCGAGGTGGCGGAAGGTCTTAATCAGGTCACAAACCAGGCCGGCTTCACGTCCTCGGCGATTGATCTGGCCAGCCGCACCATGTCGCTGGCACTCGGCGGGCAAATCCTGATGACCCAACCGGTTTATGAAGCCGCGCGGCAGGTGGTGCGAACCCATCCAGCGGTCAGCGGAGAAGCAACTGTGCCGTCTTTGAAATGGCTGTCACACGGGCCGTATCTGTTCAAAGGCGCGCCCAGCCCGCTGGAAGTGTTTGAGGTGGGCGCCGAGGGAACCGCGCCACTGCGCGCCCCCGCCGATTCGGAGAAGGCCAAAAAATTCCGCCCGCCGCTGCTGACCCGGCGCGCGGGATTGGTGACCGCGTTGCTCATGATTTTTTTGGGAGCAGTCATCTGGGGCTTACAGCAGCGTGAAAATCCGGAGGTTCAATTACGACGACAGGTAATCGAACGACAGGTGCATGACCTCAAAGCCCAGCCACCCCAACTGCGCGCCACCAATTCCGTCGCTGCCCGCGAGGTCAGCGTGGTGGAACCGCCCGATAT
>CAIKKJ010000127.1 GCA_903827955.1 uncultured Verrucomicrobia subdivision 3 bacterium | reverse complement strand
GCTGGATTTAACCCAGAAAGATTCGGACGTGGCTGCCAAATCTGGAGTCTTGCTGGGCGGAGCTGTGGTTGATGCCCAAGGCATCTGGCTGGGCCAATGGAAAAAGATGAAGGGCGGGAAGGCTGGCAAGCTGACGCTACAAGTAGCACCTGCATCCGCGACAATCCTACACTTTTCTCCTGCAAAGTAATACTATGAAAAAAACGGTCGTTTTCCTGGCGCTGTTGGTTATAAGCGATGCCGGCCTAGCCGCCAATGCGCAGCCGAACGTTCTTTTTCTTTTTGCCGATGACCAGCGGGCGGACACGATTGCCGCGCTGGGGAATCCGGTCATCAAGACGCCCAACCTCGACCGGCTGGCGCATGAGGGACTAGCCTTCAACCGCGCCTACATGCAGGGCGGCATGAATGCCGCAACATGTGTGCCATCGCGGGCGATGCTGCTCTCCGGGCGCAACTTGTTTCACATTTCCGAGAATCTAAAGCATGACGAAAAGTTTGACGAGACTTGGCCCGCCGCCTTTGGCCGCGACGGTTACACCACCTTCATGACGGGCAAATGGCACAACGGCCCGTCGTCGCTGCCGCACAGTTTCCAGATCGCCCGCTCCGTGTTCGTCGGCGGCATGGGCAATCCGTTGAAATTGGAATTGAGCGACATGGTGGATGGCCAACTCACCCCGTCACACACCGGGGCCAAGCATTCGTGCGCCATTTTCGCCGACGAGACGATTCGTTTTCTCAAGGAACACAAGGGCGGGCCGTTCTTCGCCTATGTGCCCTTTGACGCACCGCACGATCCGCATATCGTGCCGGCGGACTTTTCGTTCAATTACGATACCGCCCAAATTCCGCTGCCGCTAAATTTTCTGCCACAGCATCCGTGGGACAACGGCGAGATGACTGTCCGCGATGAAAAGCTCATGCCGTGGCCGCGCACACCGGAAGGAACCAAGGCTTATCTGGCAGAATACTACCGTTACATCACTTATCTCGACACGCAGATTGGCCGCATTCTCGACGCGCTGGCGGCCTCGCCGTATGCGACGAACACCATTGTCGTTTTCAGCGCCGACTCCGGTGTAGCCTGCGGCAGCCACGGCCTCATCGGCAAGCAGAACCTTTACGAATATGATTCCATCCGGGTCCCGCTCATCATCCGCGGGCCGGGCATTCCGGCCGGTCAGCGAACCGACGCCATGTGCTATCTCTTCGACGTGGTGCCCACGCTCGGCAAGCTCTGCGATGTTCGGGCGCCGCAGGGCAGCGAAGGAATTGAATTCAGCGCCACGCTGCGCGATCCGGGCAAGCGCGCCCGACCGGAAATGATGTTCGCCTACAAAAAAGTGCAACGCGCCTTTCGTGACGGGCGCTGGAAGCTCATCCGCTATCCGCAGGTGAACAAAACCCAGCTTTTCGATCTGCAAACCGACCCGCAGGAAGTCACCAACCTCGCCTACCTGCCGGAATACGCATCGAAAGTTGCCGAACTGACCGCGCGGTTGCAAAAAGAACAACAGAAATCAGGCGATGACGCTCCGCTCACCAGCGATCATCCCAAACCTGCCGAATGGACGCCGCCGGCCAAAAAATTTGATCCCCAGAAAATCAAGGCGATTGACTAGCCAATGCCGGTTCGGAAACAAAAAACTTTGCGCGGAAAACTGGGAAACTAACAATGAAATTGAAAGCGTTTTTAATATCTGTCTTGCTGGCATCCACGTCGTTGCCTGCATCGGAGATTAATGCTGAAACGGCGGCGCGCGGTTTGATTGCGCGGATCGTTCCGGCGCAGGCGATAAATTTCGTCGTCGAAACCATTCCCGCCGTCAATGGCCAGGATGTTTTTGAAATCGAAGGCCGCGCCGGAAAAATTGTTTTGCGCGGCGACAACGGCGTGGCCATCGCGTCCGCGCTGAAACGCTACCTCGCCGATTTCTGCCATGCCGATCCGGGCTGGATGTGCGGCAGCCAGATGAATTTGCCGGCGACGCTGCCCGCCGTGCCGGGAAAAATCCGCGTGGTCAGTCCG
Organism: uncultured Verrucomicrobia subdivision 3 bacterium; assembly: GCA_903827955.1. GTDB lineage: Bacteria > Verrucomicrobiota > Verrucomicrobiia > Limisphaerales > UBA11358 > UBA11358. The sequence continues at coordinate 7,077 of CAIKKJ010000127.1, read as the reverse complement.
TATCAATTCCGCTTCGACTACAATTATTGCACGCACGGCTATACCTTCGCGTGGTGGGACTGGCCGCGCTGGGAACGCGAGCTGGACGACCTCGCGATGCACGGGGTCAATCTTGCGCTCATCATCGAAGGCCAGGAACAGGTATGGATTGATGCGCTGAAAGAGTTTGGCTACACCGACGCGGAAGTCCGCCAGTGGCTCGTCATGCCATCGCATCAGCCGTGGCAGTTTATGTCGAACATGGAGAATTACGGCGGGCCGGTGCCGGAAAGCCTCGTGGAGCGGCGGCTGGAGCTTGGCCGGAAAATCATCGCGCGGATGCGAGAACTCGGCATGGAGCCGGTGCAGCAGGGTTATTATGGCATCGTGCCGTCGGATTTTCAGAAGCGGTTTCCCGCTGCCAAGGTGCATCCGCAAGGAATGTGGGGTTCCCAGAAGCGTCCGGATATGCTGGATGCGGCGGATCCGCAGTTTGCCAAATTTGCGGCGGCATTTTACAAATCGCAGAAGAAGTTTTTCGGCGACGCCAGGTTTCTCGCCGCCGATCCGTTCCACGAGGGCGGCAAGACCAACGGCATTGACCTGGCGGCCTGCGCGCGGGAAATGTGGTCGCCGATGTCCAACGCCTATCCGGACGTGACGTGGGTGTTTCAGTCGTGGATGAAAAATCCGATCCAAGCAATGCTCGACGCGCTCGACAAATCAAAATGTCTCGTGCTGGACTTGAATTGTGACGCCAAGGAAAACTGGCGGCTGCGAAACCAGTTCGGCGGCACGCCGTGGATTTGGGGCACGATTCGCAATTTTGGCGGGAACAATTATCTCTCGGCGAGACTCGCCCATGTGGCGGAAGGTCCGGCGAAAGCGCTGGCCGAAGCGGGGCACAGCAAGGGTTTCATGCGCGGCATCGGCGGCTTGATGGAAGGCAGCGACACGCACCCCGAAATCTGGGAGATGTTGTTTGAACAAACATGGCGCACCAACGCGCCTGATTTTAACGCGTGGTTAAATGATTACGCCTTGCGGCGCTACGGCACCAATGACCAGTCCGCACGACAGGCTCTGCAAACCCTTTTTGATTCCGCATGGAATGCCGGCGGCGACCAAAACTCCGTGATTTGTGGCCGCCCGTCATTAAATCCCGACCAAGTCGCCCGGGAATCCACCGGCACCACGCCGCGTTATGATGAAACCAAAGTTGTCGCGGCATGGAAGCAACTGCTCGATGCCGCACGCGCGTGTGGCGCCAGCGACGGGTATCGCTACGATGTGGCGGACATTGGCCGGCAGGTCATGGCCGATCTCGGCACGCATTATCACAAGGCCATCATCCGCGCGTTTCAGGCGAAGGACGCCGCGCAACTGCGTGAGTTAAGCGCCAAGATGCTCGGCCTGATTCGCGACATGGATGAACTGGCCGGCACACGGAAGGAATTTCTGCTGGGCAAATGGACTGCCGACGCCCAGTCATGGGGCGCGACGCCCGAGGAGAAAGACTTGTGCGAATGGAATGCCCGCGCACTATTAACCGACTGGACGGTGCCGCAATGCTGGGCCGACTATGCGAACCGCCAGTGGAACGGCCTGCTCGGCGAATTTTATCTCACGCGCTGGCAAATGTGGCTGGACGCGCTGAACTCCGCCGTCGGCAAGGATGAAAAATTCGACCCGCAGCCGATTCGCAAAAAAATTCTGGATTGGGAATATGCCTGGACGCATGAAACCAAAACTTTTCCGACGCAGCCGTCGGGCGACACGGTGACCATCGCCAAAAAATCGCTGGCGAAATATTCCGCCGACGCGCTCAATAGCGGCTTGGCTGGCGCACGACCATGATCATCGACATCCTCGGCCACGCGGTGCCTTGCTGGCGAACTCCATCCACCCAAAATCGAAGTAATTCCTGAACTAAAAATCAATCTAGCTCTAACATCTGCTCATTATGAAACATCACATTGGCCTTCTGGTTCTTCTCGCCTCCGGCCTCACCGGTTGTCAGGAATTAAAACCAATGGCCTCGGATAACAAGCATTACCATGCGCCGCGGCCCGGTTTCGCCACGCTCTTTAATGGCCGCGATCTGAACGGCTGGTGGGGCGCTACCACTGAAGACCCGCGCATATATCTGGCGCTGCCGCCGGAGGAATTCCAGAAGACGCACGACGCCTCGCTCGCTGACATCAACCAGCACTGGAGCGTGCAAGGTGGCGAACTGGTCAACGACGGCAAGGGGTTGTTTCTGACGACGGAGAAAAATTACGGCGACTTCGAGTTGCTGGTGGATTACAAGACCGTGCCGCTGGCCGACAGCGGCATTTATCTGCGCGGCTGCCCACAGGTGCAGATTTGGGATTATACCAAGGCCGGCGGCAAATGGAACCTTGGCGCGGACAAGGGCAGCGGCGGTTTGTGGAATAACAGCCCCGGCGCACCCGGCAAAGACCCGCTCGTGCTCGCCGACAAACCGTTCGGCCAGTGGAATCACGTCCGCGTTGTCATGGCCGGCGCGCGCGTGTGGGTGTGGTTGAACGGCAAGCAGACCGTGGACGGCGCGATTCTGGAAAATTATTTCAACCGCAAGCTGCCTGTGCCCGCCAAAGGCCCGATCCAGTTGCAGACGCACGGCGGCGAAATTCGCTGGCGGAATCTTTTCATCCGCGAAATCGGCAGCGACGAGGCGGACAAACTTTTGCGCGGGACCGACCCGAAGGGTTTCAAGTCCGTCTTCAATGGCAAGGATTTCACCGGCTGGGCCGGGCCGCTGGACTGCTGCCGCGTGACGAACTCGGCCATCGTATGGCAATTGAAAAAGGGCGGCACGATTTACACAAAGGAGGAGTTTACCAATTTCGTCGCGCGACTGGAGTTCAAGCTTCCGCCCGGCGGTAACAACGGTCTGGCCATCCGCTATCCCGGCGCGGGCGATACCGCCTACGTCGGCATGTGCGAATCTCAAGTGCTCGACGACAATTACGAAAGGGCTACCGGCAGTAAAATTGATCCGCGCCAGGCGCACGGTTCCGCCTACGGCATGGTTGCGGCGCAGTGCGGCTATCAGCATCCGATCGGCGAGTGGAATTACGAGGAAGTCACCGTCAACGGCCCGACCATCAAGGTGGAAATGAACGGCACGGTGATTCTCGACGCGGATTTGAGCAAGGTCACTGAATTTGCGGGCAATAAAAAACATCCGGGCAAGGACCGCACCAGCGGCCATTTCGGTTTCGCCGGTCACAACGACCCGGTGATGTTTCGCAACATTTCCATTAAACCACTCAACTGAAATTCACCGATATTTGATGAACAACCATTACTCCCGTCGTTTGTTTCTCAAGACATTGGGCATTGCCGCCGCCGGCGCGCCATTCATCACGCGCGGACTGATGGCGCAGTCGCCCAACAGCGTTTTGCGCCACGCCAGTTTTGGCGCGGGCGGCATGGCGTGGGCCGACCTCACGCAGATCGCGAACTGCAAAAACGTCGAAATTGTCGCCGTGTGCGACGTGGATTTGTGCCACACCTCCGAGGCGCGCGCGAAATTCCCGAAGGCGCGGATTTATCAGGACTGGCGCGAGCTGCTCGACAAGGAGGCGAAGAACATTGATTCGGTTAACGTTTCTGTGCCCGACCACATGCATGCGCCCATCGGCGTTGCGGCGCTGCAACTGGGCAAACATCTTTACGGCCAGAAACCGCTCGCGCACGACCTTTACGAGGTGCGCCGCCTGACGGAAATCGCAAAGAAGTCAAAAGTCGTCACGCAGATGGGAATTCAGGTTCACTCGTCTTCGCAATACCGCAAGGCTGTGCGCGTGATTCAGGACGGCGTCATCGGCAAGGTCAAGGAAGTCCACATCTGGAGCAACAAGACCTGGGGCGACACGTCCGTGAAACCGGACCAAACCGATCCCGTGCCTGCCGACTTCGATTGGAACTTGTGGCTGGGCGTCTGCGCCGCGCGGCCGTTCATCGGCGGCGAGTATTATCATCCGGGAAACTGGCGCAAGCGGTTGGATTTCGGCACGGGCACTTTCGGCGACATGGGCTGCCACCTTTATGATCCCGTGTTCAACGCGCTCAAGCTGACCGCTCCGATTTCGGTCCGGTCCGAAGGCAGCGCGCCCAACCAGTGGAACTGGGCGCTCGACTCCAAGATTCATTACGTTTTTTCCGGCACGGAATTCACGGCGGAGAAAACCCTGCCCGTCACCTGGTATGACGGCGAACAGAAACCGCCGGCGGAAATCGCCGCGCAGATCGGCGTCAAGCGCTTGCCCGAACAAGGCTCGGTTTTCTTCGGCACGGCGGGCGTGATGCTGCTGCCGCACGTGGGCCGGCCGCAACTTTTTCCGGCGGAGACATTTCACGGCTACACGCCGCCCGACACTGGCGAGGCAAATCATTGGCAGCAATTCATTGAAGCCTGCCTCGGCAAAGGCAAGACCTCGGCGAACTTCGCCTACGCCGGCCCGCTCACCGAAGCCGTGCTGCTTGGCGGCGTGGCCTCGCACTTCCCGCAGACCACGCTTCAGTGGAACGCGCGCAAGCTGAAATTCGATCTCGCCGAAGCCAATCGCTTCGTGCGGCGCGAATATCGCAAAGGGTGGTCGGTCCGCGAGCTGGGGTGAATCAAGACCAAACCGGGAACTGGACTGGAAAATACCCCGTCGCCAAATCATGTTTTGATGTTTGCCAGTTTTAACTGGGAAATATGGGTGCAATTCCGCATTGGCCGAATCCGGCGGCTCATTGCACCGGGGCATCCGTGCTAAACGGCTCGGCGGGCAGGCCGGCACCGTTGCACAAATTCGGCTGCGCGATTTGATTCCACGCCAAGCGAACGGCCACGGGCTGCTTGATGCCGGCGGCGGAAACCTCCACGGTATTGCCGACGATTTTCGCCTCGGCGGGAACGAAGTCTTTGTCGGCACCGGCAATCGTGAACCAGGTCAGCGGATTGCCATCCTTGCTCCGCAACCCGCCATCGGCATGTTCAAATGTCAGCATGGCCTTGCCTCCGGCCACTTTCACTGCGTGAAAAACCGGGCCAGAGCAGACCAAATTTCTTTGCCCGTAGGTTCGATTCAGCGCGAGCAGGGCCAGACGATGGCCCACGCTTTGTTTGTCGCGCGGATGGATGTCATTCAGGTCGTCCACGAGATCTGTGGTCACGACCATGCCGGTATTTTTAATTCGCTGCGCGGCGTGCGATTGTTGCAGCCAAAAATTCGGCAGGAGGTCGGCGGCGGCAATGTAATTGGTTTTGATATACCGATACGGCGCCACCTGAACAAAATAGAACGGGAAATCGCCCTGCTGCCAAACCTGGCGCCAGCCGCCGACGAGCGCCACCATTTTATCGGTGTAGTTGGTATTGCTGCGGTTGCTTTCGCCCTGATACCAAAGCGCGCCGCGGATGGCAAAGGGCGCGAGCGGCGCGATCATCGCATTGTAAATGACGGACGGCGCGTTGCTGTTTAGGGGCGTGTTGGTGTTGATAGTGTGAATAAATTTCGCCAAGGCGGGAACGGCCTTAAAACCTGCCTGCGGGGTGAACGGTTCGATGGGGCGACCGCCCCACGCCGATTCAACGAGGCCGACGGGGACATTCAAGTTGGTGTGGATTTCGCGGCCGAAGAAATATTCGGCGGCGGAAAAACTGACGGAGTTCAGCATATTGGAGCGGCACTCGCGCCAGCCTTGAAATTTATCCAAATCAGCTCGCGGCGTGGCGGAAAGCCTCCTTTCCACCTTGAAGAGTCGGATGTTTGGGTAATTGGCGGCGGATAGTTCAGCCTCGGCGTTGAGGCAGGGTTTTTGCCCGCGTTGCTCGCCGATGGGCTTTTCCATGTTCGACTGGCCGGAACCCAGCCAGACTTCGCCCACCAGCACGTTCGTGAAGGTTTTGGTTTCGCCCGCTTCGATCACCAGTGATTGCGGCGAAAACGAGGCGCTCAATTTCGTCAGATGCACCTGCCATTGGCCATCGGCGTCGGTCTGGGTCGAGTGAGATTGGCCGGAGAATTTCACCGTCACTTTCGCGCCCGGCGAGGCCCAACCCCAAATCGGCACCGGCATTTGCTGCTGAAGAACCATGTTGTCGCCAAAGATGGCCGGCAGTTTCAAATCGGCGCGGGCGCAAAAAGTGGCGGCGGCGGCAACCGCCAGGGCCATGGTAAATGTGGTGATTTTCATGCGTATGTTCTTGGAACAGCCTGCAGTTTATCAAAAGCCAACTGTCTGTGCCCACCCACACGTTTTACGGGGTAGGCAAATTTCAAAAATGCGCGATGATATTAACCATTGAACCCGAATCTATGGCTGTGCCTGAAATTTGTCGTGGAGCCGGGGCAGTAAAAAATGAACCGAACACAAATATGCAAACAGCCGATTCGATGCCCGCGTCAGCCAATGAACCGATCCAGCCACTGAAATCCAGTCCTCAACCTATGGCCAACCCAAACCACAACCAAATACAGCACATGAAATTTAACATCCGCACCCAAGCCCTGCTTTTGGGGGCGACCCTCCTCGGAACGATCCTGTTCACCGGCACGCCGGCGGCAGCGGTCAACATCACCAACACCGTCGATGAGGTTTCCCTCACTGCCTCAAATTGGAATTCGTCGGTTTGGGGAACGCCCGCGGCCGTGCCGTTGGCCACCACCAATTATTTCATTAATGTTGGTTCAATCCGCACTGTGGCAACCAGCGCAGCCCAGAGTTTCAATGGCGCTACGCTGACGTTACTCACCGGTAAAATCCTGTCCTTGAAGCACGGGCCTGGAGTGGCAACCGTAAACCTCCTGACGGGCGGCGGCGGTCCCAGCTCGATCACCTACGCTGGGGGGTCTAGTGGCGCCACTGTGCCGCTGGGGGGAACCCTGACGTTGAATAACAGTGTGACCATAGGCCAGAATCAGTCAGGGGCAAATACGCGCGACATCTGGTTGCTCTCCACCCTTAGCGGTGTATCAACCGCAAACTTGACCGTGGACATGCGCGGTTCCTCGTTGATCCTTTTCGGCACCAACACTGCTTTCTCTGGCCCTTGGAAAATACTCACGGGCAACGTTC
>CAIKKJ010000126.1 GCA_903827955.1 uncultured Verrucomicrobia subdivision 3 bacterium | reverse complement strand
TTGGCCTTGGTGTGCACGCCATCGGTGACAATGCCGGCCTGCGCGCCAGTCATGGAGACAGCGGGAATATCCAGTGCGTGCAGCGCGATGGCCGTGAGCGCGATGGTTTGCTGTTCGCCGGTGGCGAGGAGCATGTCCATTTCGCGTTCGCTCGGCAGAGGCATGATTTCTTTGGCGAGTTTGATGAGGTTGTCCGTGACGCCGCTCATGGCGGAAACAACGACGACAACTTGGTCGCCTTGCGCGCGATATTTCGCCACGCGTGCCGCGACGTTCTTGATGCGGTCGGGGTTGCCGACCGACGTGCCGCCATATTTTTGGACAATCAATGCCATACAAAGGGAGCGGGAATTTACCAGTTGCGGGCGATTTGAAAAGTGCGGAGTTGAAGCGGCGGGGCGTCCGTAAAATTCCAACCGAGCAAATCAGCCTTCCACCCGCTCGATTTTCACCGTGACTTCCATCGTGCGCTCGGTCGTGCCTTTGTAAGTTCCGCAAATCGGCGCGACGTCGGCGTAATCGCGGCCCACGGCGATTTTGACGTAGGTTTCATCCGGCTTGCAATTGTGCGTCGGGTCGAGCGGCTGCCAGCCGTGGCCGGGAATAAAAACTTCCATCCACGCGTGCGTCGCGCTGGCCGCTTCGGTGGCGAGATAACCGCTGACGTAGAGCGCGGGGATTTTCAGCGCGCGACACAGGCTCAACATGACGTGCGCAAAATCCTGGCACACGCCGCGCCGTTGTGCCAATACGTCGCGCGGATGCGTGTGCACTTGCGTGGACTTGCTTTCGTAGGCGATGTGCGAATGCACGAACGCCATCAGGCGCAAGGTCTGCTGCCAGGCATCCCGTTCGTCGCCGATGGCGTCCACTGCGAGCCGCCAGACTTCCGGGGTGTTTTCCACAAAACGGCTGGGCTGAAGATAATCGTAGCAGCGTTCAATGGACGGCGCCTCTTTAAGCCGCTCCACGCCGGCGGGCCGCGCGTCCAGCGGCAGACCGGCGGTCGGGTGCGTGGTCACACGCAGATTGCTTTCGACGGTGAGCGTCGTGTGCGGATCGGGCAATTCAAAGTAGTGGACGCAGTTATTGTAAAAATCGCGGTAGTGCTTGAGCCGCGTGACCGGCACCACTTTGATCAAAAAAGAATCCACCGTCTGTTGCTCATTGGCCAACGGCTGTAGGTGAAGTTCATTGCGGCTCTCGCGCACTGGCGCGGCGTAGGCGTAATGCGTGCGATGCAGGATATCGTATTTCATGAATCAATCCAACGGCTCGACATCCACAGAAACCTGCACGTCATGTTTGCCACCGCCAGTGAGAATTCCCGCCACCGGACTCACATCGCCGAAGTCGCGGCCGTAAGCGACGGTGATGTGATCCACATCCGTCTGGCAATTATTGGTCGGATCGAAATCAATCCATCCATTGCCCGGCAAAAAAATCGCGAACCACGCATGGCTGGCGTCCACGCCGACCAGGCGCGGCTTGCCTTCCGGCGGACGTGTGCGCAGATAGCCGCTGACATAGCGTGCCGGCAATCCGAGCGAGCGCAGGCACGCGATGCCGAGATGCGCGAAATCCTGACACACGCCGCGACGTTTCTCCCAGACTTCTTCGAGCGGCGTGGCAACAGTCGTGGCCTTCGGGTCAAATTTGAAATCCTTAAAAATGCGCTTCGTCAAATCCCGTGCGCCAACAATGAGCGGCGTGCCGTCGCGAAAACTTTCGCGCGCGTAGTCGAACAATTCCAGCGACGCGCGAATTTGCGGCGAGTCGAAAACAAATTGATACGGCTCGACGACTTCGGGCGAGACGGGATCGCGAAACATTTCCGCCACGGATTCCCACGCTGCGGTCGATTCATTTTGCGTTTGCCGGCGCGGCGTCACCGTTACGCGGCTGTGTGTGATAATTTCCAGTTTGGTGTGGATTTCTTGGATCGCAAAAAAGCACAGCCGGTTGCCGAAATAATCCGTGCGTTCCTTGCGCGAGGTCGGCTCGGGAAAAATTTGCAGCGAAAAATCTCCACGTGACTGGGTGGCCGTGACGAGCGGTTCGAGCCGCGCGACGTGATGCGACACCGACACCGGCGCGGCGTAATCATAAAACGTGCGATGCGTGATGTGGTAGTTCATGGCATTTCCCCTCGTCCCGTCCGCGAAATCGCCGAGTGCGCGAAATAGCTCGCGGCGATGGCGTCCGATAATTGCGGCAATGCCTGCAATGTTTCCTTGATGGCCGTGGCGATGCCGGAGTCCGCCCATTTGGCCGACGGGCTGGCCAGTTCGCGCGGGTCAGCACGCTCCAAGCGCAGCAGCGCATTCAACAAAACCATTTTGCCAGCACCACCAGAATCACTGCGCTCTTTGGGCAGCCGGTCAAAATGTTTCACGAGTTGTTTTATCTGAAACAACACCGAGCGCGGATTTTTGTCATCGAGCAAAACCAGATCGAACACCGCCGGCACGGTCGGCAGCAGATTGTAGCGCGAGCGGAACGTGATGCTGCTGTCCACGACTTCGAGGACGGCTTCGAGCAAACTTGGATTCTCCGCTTCCGGCGAACTCAAAGTCGCGTCAAGCAGCGTGCAAAGATACACCGCGCGTTCAAGGCGCAAACCCATGTCGAGAAAGCGCCAAGCCTGCGCCCGGGTCATGTTCTCACGGGCAAGCCCTTGGAACGCCGCGAGGCCGAGCAACGTCTGGTTTAAAATTCCCACCGCATCGCCGGAAAGCATCACGCGGCTGCCGGTTGGCGTGCCGAGGCGTTCATCAATCTGGTTCAGCACGCGCCACATGTCGTTCGACGTGCGGTCGCGCACCAGCATCGCGAGGCGCTGAAGCTGTTCCGCCGTCTGACGCAAGCTGCCGGGACGCGCCGGGTCAAAAATCGCGGCGAGCAATTCCGCCTCGAACGCCTCGGCGTTGGCCCACAGTTCGGGTTTTTTGGACAAGCCGACCAGTTGCCCTTGCGTTTCCAAAGTTTGCAACAGCGGCGAGAGCAGCGGCCGCGCGCCGCCCGTGCGTTCGGGATTGAACCGCAGCAACGCGCTGCGCAAAAAACGCGACGTGGCGTCGGCGCGTTCGGAATAGCGACCCAACCAGAAAAAATTATCCGCGAGGCGCGATGGTAGATTGTTTCCCGTGCGCCGCAGTTCGACGCTTTGCCCGGAGGCGTGCAGTAGCGTGATTTCTTCAACGGGCGTGGCCGATGGAATCCACGCGTCTTTGCTGCTGCCGCCGCGTTGCATGGAAATGAATTTTCCCCCGGCATCCGGCGCCACGCGCACGAGGCCGCCGGGCATCACGCAGTAACCACCCTGGCCGTCGGCCACCAAAAAAACCCGCAGGCTGATGGGTTGTGCAGCGAGCGCATCGCCCGCCCACGACGGCGCGGTGGAAAGTTCCACGCGCTCCTGCGCGACAAACAAATCAGGATCAAACTCAATGCGCCGTTTCAATTCCTCGCACTCGGCCTCGGCGATTTTCATGTGCGTGCGGAACGCCGGTTTCACGACCAGCTTGTCGAGATTTTTGAGGACGTGTTCGCGCGCGGCTTTTTGTCCGCACCACCACGTCGCGACCGACGGCAATTTTAATTTTTCGCCGAGCAAGTGATCGCACAATCCCGGCAGAAACGACATGAATGCCGGGCTTTGCACGAGGCCGCTGCCAAGAGCGTTCGCCATGACGACATTGCCCGCGCGCACGGCTTCCACGAGGCCGGGCACGCCGAGGATGGAATTATTTATCAGCTCCAGCGGATCACAAAAATCGTCGTCCACACGG
>CAIKKJ010000125.1 GCA_903827955.1 uncultured Verrucomicrobia subdivision 3 bacterium | reverse complement strand
GGCGTGTTCAAGGGACGGAAATTTCCCGACCTCGACGACTACGTTTATTTCATTGATGAGCCAACTGGCAACCGCGTCAGCTTCACGCCGGACCTGGATAAGTTGACGCGCGACCTCATCGCCATCGCCCCCGAGGACGCGGCCTTCATCAAAGATTTCGTCGCCGGCATTCGCTCAATGCAGCGGACGGATATTTTTAATTTGATGGAGACGCCGGTGGAATTACTCGGCCCGTTCGGGCCGCTGAAGCAGTTCTGGCACTTGCGCCGCTCGCTGCGCTATCTCGGCGGCGCGTATAATAAACCGCTCTCGGAATTCACGCTGGCCATCAAAAACGATTGCGTGCGGCGGATGTTCACGCATCTGTTCCTGCCGGAAATGCCCGCATGGTTCATGCTGTTTCTCCTCGCGTTGTTGGCGAACCGGCAGATGGGTTTGATCGAAGGCAGCTGTTTTGATTTTGCCGCGAGCCTGCGCGAACGTTTTGAAAAGCTCGGCGGCGAAATGCAATTCGACACCACGGTGAAGGAGATCATCGTCGAGAATCACCGCGCCGTCGGCGTGCGGTTGGCCAGCGGAACTGAACAGCGCGCCGATACCGTCATCTCGGCGGGCGATGGTCACTCGACCATATTCAAACTGCTCGGCGGAAAATTTGTCAGCCCGGCCGTGAAGGATCGTTACGAAAATTGGCCGCGGTTGAAGCCGATTGTGACCATCAGTCTCGGCGTGAACATGGATTTTTCCAAAGAGCCGTCGTTAAGTTTTCTGTTGTGCAAGGACACGATGACCGTCGGCAACGTGGTGACGGACGGTTTTCCCATCCGCTTTTTCAACTACAGCAAAAAATTTGCGCCGCCCGGAAAAACCGTCGTGCAGGTGCTGCTGCTGACGGATTGGAAATATTGGAACGACCTGCGCGAAGACCGCGAGCGCTACGAGGCTGCGAAAAAAGCCGTCACCGCCGAGACGCTCGCGCGGCTGGAGGCGCATTATCCTGGCCTCACCGCGCAGGTGGAGCTCACGGATATCGCCACGCCCTACACGACCTGGCGCTACACACTGAACCACGAAGGCGCGTTCATGGGCTGGTCGCCCACACCGAAGGCGCTGCGGGCGACGTTCAAGAAAACGCTGCCGGGCTTGGAGAATTTTTACATGGCTGGCCAGTGGGTGATGCCCGGTGGCGGCGTGCCGCCGTGTTTTTATTCCGGCCGCCACGTCGTGCAGCTCTTATGCAAACGCGACGGAAAAACGTTTTCCACCAGCGAGGTGGCATAAAAAATCGGCGCACCCGGATCGACCGGATGCGCCGTTGAAAAAACTTCCGCCGTTTATTTGTTTTTCAATGTGAAGACCGCGTCGGTCGCGTCTTTGACCACGCCCTTGTCCTTGTCTTGCATCAGCGGCTCGATGTCTTTGACGACGCTCTTGTCCGCGATGACGGCCAGCGTGCGGCAGGCATCGCGCTTGACGTTCGCATCGGCGTGCTGGAGCAGCGCCACGATTTTAGGAATGACGCTCTGCGCCTTCAAGCCGCGCAACGCCTTGAGGCCTTCCATGATTTCTTTTTTGTCCGTGGCATCGAGCATCGCGGCGATGTTCTTCAAGTCCGTGTCTGAAACCTCGACGTGCAGCGCACCGAGCACGCGCGCGGCCTTTTGGTGGACCAGCGGGCGCGGGTCGGTGAGCAGCGTTTTCATTTTGGCCAGACCGGGTGCGCTGGTCGGAAATTGTTTTTCCAGATCGCCGAGCGCGGCATAAACCACCTTGTCCTTGGGCGAGTCCAGATCGGCGAGCAATTGGTCCTCGGTCTTTTCCTTGGCGAGCAAGGGCAGGGCGGTGGCAAAAATGGCGATGGTGACGAACAGGGATTGGCAAATCTTTTTCATTTTTTGTTGGGTGTTTTGTTTGAACCGGCTCCCGCAGTTTATTTTGCCGCCAAAACGAGTCAAGCGGTGAAACGCCGCCACGTTGACAACGCCGCCGCCACCGTTAGCATTGGCGTTCGCGGATGAACCCTAATTGTCGCACCCACAAATGAATCCACCCGCACCGGAAAATTCCCACTGGTCGGGCACCGGCCAGTTGCGCGGCGGTCGGCGGGGCATCGCATTTTTCATTTTTGTCATCCGCCGGCTGGGACTGCGCTTTGCCTATCTCGTTGCGGTTTTTCCGGCGGTGTATTTCTCCTTTGCCTCGCCGGATGTGGCGGCCACGATGGATTTTCACCGACGCGTCTTCGGGCGCGTCCCCTGGTGGAAACGGCGCTGGCTCGTGTTCCGGCATTTTTACTCGTTTGGCCTCGCCATCATTGACCGCACCGCCATCCTTGCCGGCAACCGGAAAAATTTTTCCTTCCAGTTCGACGGCGAACACAATCTCCGCACCGCGCTTGCCGAAAAACGCGGCGTCCTCCTGCTCACCGCACACCTCGGCAACTGGGAGGCCGCCGGCCAATTGCTCACGCGCATCGACGTGCCCATCACCGTCACCGGCTTCGACCGCGAGACGCCGGAAATCCGCGACGTGCTCAACCGCGCCTCAAAGCAAAACTTCAAACTCCTCCCGCTCACCGGCTCGCCGATGGACGCCATCCCACTCGTAGCCGCGCTGCGCCGGGGCGAAGTCGTGGCCATGCTCGGCGATCGCGCCTACGGCAGTCCGGCCGCGCGCATTCCGTTTTTCGGCGGCACGGCGGCGTTTCCCATCGGCGCGTATGTCATGGCGTCCATCGCCGGCGCGCCGCTCATGCACGTTTTCAGTTTGCGCGAACCCGCCGGGCACTATCGCTTCTTCGGTTTTCCCGCGCAACATCCACAGATGCCGCCGCACAACGAGCGCGATGATTACCTGAAAAGTTGCGCCGCAAATTTTGCGCGCGACCTTGAATCCGTCCTGCGCCGCGACCCGTTCCAGTGGTATAATTTTTTCCCGTTCTGGGAAGAGGCAAGGCCAGGCATCACGAAATCCAGACCGGCGAATTCCGAATCCCGTTTGTCCCCGCGCCCGTCGCCCACGAAATAAATGAACACCGACATCGCCAGCCTCATCCCGCATCGCCCGCCGATGCAATGGCTCACCGCGCTCACCGCGTGCGACGAAAAATCCGCGTCCGCCACCGCCTGTTTTGGCGAAAATGATTTTCCCGTGGTCGGTGGAAAAGTTTTGGAAGTCGCGCTCGTCGAATGTGTCGCCCAGACCGTTGCAGCAGCGCTCGGCAGCCGCAAACAATCTGGCGGCGAAGGCAAGGCTGGCCTCGGCATGCTCGTCGCCGTTTCCGGCTTCAAGATTTTCTTCCGCCCCGCCGCTGGACAGGTATTGCACATCGAAGTCCGCGAACGCCGCCGCCTTGGGCCGATGCTCATGTTGCACGCGGACATCACTTGCGATGGGCAAACCGTTGCCGCAGGAGATTTGTCCGTGTATGCGTGAACCGGGCGTCGTCATCGCCGGGTGCGGCGCAATTTCCGCCGTCGGCTGCGGTCTCGAACCGTTGCTCGCCGCGCTCAAAAACAATTCCAGCGGTCTGCGCGCGATGGAAAAATTTTCCGCGCCGCGCTTTCAATCCAACATCGTCGGTGCAGTTCCAGAAAATGGGTGGGGTGAGCGTCCTCGCGAGCCGGGCTGGGCAGGTCAAAGCGTGGCAACGACGGCTCGCGAGGACGCTCGCCCCACCAGAACTGACAATTCAGCGTGGTGGCTCGCGACGGAAGCCTTGACCCAAGCCCGCGCCGCCGCCGAAGAAATTCTCCAAAAAATTTCTGCCGCGCGCACCGGTCTCGTGCTCTCGACCACCAAGGCCAACATCACCGCGCTCGAATTGATTTCCGAAAATAGATCATGTTCCGAAACGGCGCGCCGGCATTTGCAGGCGAATTTGCTAGCGGAAGATTTAGCGCAGGCCTTCGGCGCGCACGGGCCGGTGCAGACCGTCTCCGTCGCCTGTGTTTCCGGTCTGATTGCCATTTCGCAGGCCGCCAAAATAATCCAGCGCGGCGAGGCCGATGCCGTGTTCGTCGTCGGCGTGGATGCACTTTCCGAATTTGTCGTCGCCGGTTTCACTGCGCTCAAGGCGCTCGACCCGCTGGGCTGCCGGCCGTTCGATGCCGCGCGCTGCGGCTTGAGTCCCGGCGAGGCGGGCGCGGCCATCGTTTTGGTGCGCGACGATTTTGCGCCGGCTGCCAAAATAAAAATCCGCGCGTTCGGCGGCAGCAACGACGCCAACCATCTCACCGGCCCGTCGCGCGACGGCTCCGGGCTGGCACAGGCAATTCGCGTGGCGCTCGCGGCCGCGAAATTTTCGCCGACCGAAATTGATTTCGTCCACGCGCACGGAACCGGCACGCCCTACAACGACGCCATGGAATCGCTCGCGCTCCAGACGATTTTCGGCGACGCCGGCCCGCCCGTCAGCGGCGCGAAAGGGATGCTCGGCCACACGCTCGGCGCGGCGGGCGTGATTGAAACCATCTGCTGCGTGCTGGCGATGCAAAATAATTTTCTGCCCGGCACGCCGCGATTGGATTCACCCGCCGACGGCACGCCGAAAAATCTTTTGCGCGAACCGCGTTTGGATGTGCGCGTGAAAAATATTTTGAAACTGAACACCGGTTTCGGCGGCATGAACGGCGCGCTGATCTTGAGCCATGGATAAAATTTCCATCACCGCCGCGAGCGTCGTGGCCGAGGCCGACTTGAAATCGGCGCGGCTCGGCCAGCGTTTTGGCCGGCTGGATTTGTCGAGCCAGCTCGCGCTGCTCGCCGTGGCGGAGTTGAAAATCAATTTTGCGGAATTTGCGAACGGCCGCGTCGGTATCGTGTTCGCCGCGAGCGCCGGCTCGCTGGCCACGGACGTGAATTTTTGGAACGGTCGCCACGGCGTCGGCGGGCCGAGCCCGACGCTGTTTGCCTACACGCTGCCGAGCGCGGCGGTCGGCGAAATCGCGATCCACTTCAAGCTCACCGGGCCGGACTTGTGTTTCGTCGGCGACGGAAAAAATCTTTTGCGCGAGGCCGCCGATTTGATCCGGCGCGGCGAAACGGACGCGTGCGTTTGCATTTTTTGCGAAGCCGTGACCGCCGATTGCGGAAAAATCATTTCCACCGCGCCCGTCGCGGCGGCGCACGCGGTTTTGGTGCGGCGCGGCGAAGGAATTGTTGAATTGCGGGAATTTGACCGTGACTTCAAGGCGCTCTGTGCGTTAATTTCCCAATCAAAATCAGCAGTTTGAACATCATGCACGTCTCAACCCACGAACTAAAATCCAAAATCATCGAGTCGCTCAAGCTCCAGGACATCACGCCGGAGC
>CAIKKJ010000124.1 GCA_903827955.1 uncultured Verrucomicrobia subdivision 3 bacterium | reverse complement strand
GGCTCATGCGTGAAGACATCCAGCCACGCGACGAAAATCAAAGCCAGCGGCGCAAGGCGGAGCAGCGGCGATTCGCTTTTGCGTGCCAGCACAAACAAAATTCCGCCGGTCAAAAGTAAAAATGCCGCGCGGGAAATCCCGTTAAACAAAGCCGCGTGCGTATCGTCGCCAAGCAGCGGCGCGTGCTGTGTCCAAAATAAAATTCCGCCGATGAGCGCGAGCAAGATTGCGCCGAGCGGTAGAGTGCGTTTGCGAATCGTCTGAAAATTTGCCAGCGCCATCGCCGCCAGTAACGGCAGGGCGAAAATCACCACCATCACGAACTTGATTGGGTAGGTGATGAAACTTAATTGCGGGATGACTTTGCGGAGCAGGAGATAGAACGGCGTGTTCTCGCCGAGCGCGCAGAGCAGGGCGATGACGGTGATGATTCCAAGCAGGCGGACTTTTACTTTTGGCTCAACCGAATCTCGCCCCACTGAGAAAGCCAGCAGCGCGAGCCACAGTGCGCCGAGCCCGAGGTAGTAGGATGAAGTCCAATACTGGCCGTGTTGAAAGAAAATCCCTTCCGTCGCCGTCGAGCCGAACGCCATCGGCACGAGAAAGTTTGCGAGGCCGAAGCCCGGCATGGACCAGCGCAAATCCGTGTAGCCAGCCGCGCGTTGCGCGTGCGCGACTAGATCCAAAAACGGCAGCAGTTGCGCCGCGCTCAAGGCGAAGACCAGCAGGACTACGGCGGGAAAACGCGAAAACATTTTTTCGTGCGGCGATTCGTTGGCGATGAATTGCTGCAACCAGAACGCTGCGACGACGAGCCACGTCAGCAAAATGGTTTCCGGCCCGCCCGCGAGCATCTGCAACGCGCCGACGATGCCCGCGAGGAAAATCTTCCGCCCGCCCTCACGCCACGCGAGTTCGGTGGCGAGCATCACCCACGGCATCCAACTGAACGTGGCGATGTGGCTCGGCCACATGAGCAGGTTTAACGTGAAGCCGTTGAAGGCGAAAACCGTGCCCGCAAACGCGGCGGCGAAGTTATTTCCCGTCCAGCGGCGCGCGAGAAAATACATTCCGATGCCCGCCCACCACAGGTGCGCGAGGCTGAAAAAACTCAACGCCCAGTCTAGCGGCAGCGTGAGGTAAATCAGCGACGGCGGATAAAGCGGCATCGTGTTCCATTGCGCGAGGAACGGGATACCGCAGTTATTGTAGGGATTCCAGAACGGCAGTTCACCGTGCCAGAAACAGTCGCGCTGAAAATGCGCGAGCGGATAGGCGAAAAATCCGAAGTCACGCGCGACAAACGATTCCAAGCCGAGGACGACTTGCGGGAACGCGGCGAAAATCAGCAGCGCGAGAAGAATTCCAAATCGCACGGGCGTGAACAATTTTTCGGCGAAGCTGGCGTTGCCGCTGGGTTGCATCGTGCAGATTAAAACTGGCGGCGGCGCGAAATGCAAGGAGCGCGGCTGTCTGGTGGGGCGAGCGTCCTCGCGAGCCGGCTACCTGCAAAGGCCGGCTCGCGAGGACGCTCGCCCCACCACCGCATTTGTTGACGGTGTCGTGTGGAGGATTTACGCTGTCGCCAGATTTATGAGCCAATTGCAAGATTCACTCGTCGAACTTATCCGCCGCACATCAGCTGAAATTCCTGATGACGTCCACAAGGTCATCCACGCGTCGCTGGAAAATGAAAAGCAAGGTTCGCTCGCGGCGAACGCGCTGAAGATCGTGGATCAAAATATCGCGCTCGCGAAAAATAAATCCCAGCCCATCTGCCAGGACACCGGCAGCATTTTGTTTTATGTGGACGTGCCGATTGGCTACGACCAAATCACCTTTGCCGAAACTGCGCGCACGGCGGTGACGCTCGCGACGAAGAAAGGTTTTCTCCGCCAGAATTCCGTGGATTCACTCAGCGGCAAAAACGACGGAACGAACGTCGGGCCGGGCGCGCCCGCGTTTCATTTTCATCAGCATCGCTCGGCGGAAATTTCCGTGAAGCTCGTGCTCAAGGGTGGCGGCTGCGAAAACGTCGGCGCGCAATATTCTTTGCCCGATGACGCCCTCCACGCAAACCGTGATCTCGACGGTTGCCGCAAGGCGATTCTCGACGCGGTGTTGCAGGCGCAGGGCAAAGGCTGCGGCCCCGGCGTTCTTGGCGTGTGCATCGGCGGCGACCGCGCGACGGGTTACGAGCTTTCCAAGACCCAACTGCTGCGCCTGCTTGACGACCGCAATCCCGACCCAAAACTCGACGCGCTGGAGCAGGACATTTTGAAAACCGCGAACGAACTCGGCATCGGCCCGATGGGATTTGGCGGCAAAACGACGCTGCTGGGCGTGAAGATTTGCGCGGCGAACCGTGTGCCGGCGTCGTATTTCGTGAGCATCAGCTACATGTGCTGGGCGTTCCGGCGTCAGGGCGTGACGCTGGATGGCGAGAGCAAAATTGAGAAGTGGCTTTATTGATGCGGCAGTTTTTTCAACCGGGTTTGCAGAAATTGGAAACGCCGGGGCGGGTCGCACCGTCTAGCATGGCGGCATGAAATCCAAATTCATTTTTCTGGCGGCAATCTTTATTTCTCTCAGCGCCCTGGCGGAAGACGCGACGAACGCCGCGCACAAAATTAAAATCGTGCTCATCGGTGATTCCACGATGAACGATCAGGGCGGCTGGGGTTTCGGCTTTAAGCAATTTCTGACACCGGACGCGGAGTGCGTCAATGCCGCGATGAACGGCCGCAGCACGATGAGTTTCATGAAGGAAGGTCGCTGGACGAATGCGCTGGCGTTGCACGGCGATTATTATTTCATCCAGTTCGGCCACAACAACGAGCCGGGCAAGCCGGGCCGGTCGACGGACATGCCGACGTTTGTCAGCCAGATGCAGCAATATGTCGATGAGGCCAGGGCCATCGGTGCGAAGCCGGTGCTGGTCACACCGCTTTGCCGTCGGCAATGGGATAAATCCAATCCGGGAAAGATCAAATCCAGCCTCACGCCTTACGCTGAGGAAGTCCGCAAAATTGCGGCGGAGAAAAATGTCCCGCTCATCGAGCTGCACGACCGCAGCAAGGAATACTACGAAAAAGCTGGTCGCGCGGAGGTGGAAAAGTTTAGTCCGATCAAAACGGTGGACGGCACAAACACGATTGATGGCACGCATCTCGCCGGGAACGGCCGCGTGCTGATGGCGCGACTGGTGGTGGAAGAATTACGCCGTGCCGTGCCGGAACTCGCGCCGCATCTGCTGGCGGAACCGAATCCGGCCGCGGTGAAGGAAACAATTCCAGCGAAGGAAAAAGATGCGTCCAAAAACTGATTATCACTTTGTGAATTCGAGCGCCCCCTCACCCCAGCCCTCTCCTCCGGTGGGGGCGAGGGAGCCTGACCGTCGGACTGTCGGCGTGGTCGCGCGTGTTTTCATGGCAACAATGCTGAATGTATTTGCGGTTTTTTCCGGCGTTGGCGCAGAGGTGAATCCAGCGTTGCCAAACATTCCAGAAAAAGTTTTCAGCGTCACCAACTTCGGTGTGGTCGGCGACGGCATGGCGACGAACACGGTGGCGATCCAATCCGCCATCAACGCCGCGAGCGCGGCGGGCGGCGGCGTGGTCGAAGTGCCGGCGGGAATTTTTTTGTGCGGGCCAATCCAACTCGCGAGCCAAATCAATTTGCAGCTCGATGCCGGTGCGTTGCTGCGGATGTTGCCGCTGGAAAAATATCCCGGTGGCACGGTGAACCCGCAGACGTTCATCAGCGGTGACAAATTGCACGATATCGCCATCACCGGCAGCGGCGCGATTGACGGTCAGGGCGCGGCGTGGTGGCCGTTTGCGAAAACTTCCAAAGACGCACGGCGGCCGAAAATGATTTCGCCGTCGAATTGCGAGCGCTTGCTCATCGCGGGCATCACGTTGTCCAACTCGCCGATGTTTCACATCGCGATTGGCGGCAAATGCCGGGACGTGATTGTGCGCGGCGTGACGATTCGCGCGCCGGCTTCTGACGATCCGGTGTTGCCGAGCCACAACACGGATGCGTGTGACGTGAAGGGGAAAAATATTTTGATCGCGGACTGCGACGTGAGTGTGGGCGACGATAATTTCACCTGCGGCGGCAACACGAGCGATGTGCTCATCACGAATTGCCACTACGGTTTCGGCCACGGCGTTTCGATTGGAAGTTATACGCAAGGCGGCGTGTCAAACATCACGGTCATCAACTGCACGTTTCACGACACCGAGGCGGGCATCCGCATCAAGACGGATCGTGATCGCGGCGGGCTGGTGCATGACATGAAATATCTGAACTTGAGCATGACGAATGTTGGTTGTCCGATTTTGATTTATGCGAGCTATATGGCGAAGGAAAAACAGTTTCGCGACCTGACAAAGCTCACGCCAGAAATCGCCGCGAGCTATCCCGCTGCTGCGGTCGGCGAACGCACGCCGGTCTATCGCGATTTTGTTTTTAGCAATCTCACCGCGACGGTGCAAAAAGGTCGGCGCGCGGGATTGATCTGGGGTTTGCCGGAGATGAACGCGACGAACGTGCTGCTGCAAAACGTAAACATCACGGCGGATAAACCATTTGGAATTTTCAACGCTCAAAATGTGCGGTTGGAGCATTGCCGCATCACGACACCTGAAGGCGTGAACCTCATTTCCACCACGAATTCACAAGTAAAAATCACCGGGCCGTAAAAACCGGCGGCGGAATTTTGGGGTAGGCACTTTTTTCAAAATCATTTGCAGCTATTCGGCGGTGACGGTTTGGAAAGCTCGGCTACAGTTGCGTTTGTTCCATTTACCCCAACCCTATGAACCCGAGCAAACTTGTCTCTGCATTTCGTCCAGCCGGAATTTTTGCCGCGCTGTTTTTTACCCTGACTACCAGCACCGCCTCCGCCGCTACCTTTATATGGAGCGGTGCTAGCGGCACCGATACTAATTGGTCCAACGGGAACAATTGGTTTGGCAGTGCAGCCCCAGCCAGTGCGGACGATGTGAAGTTTTTTAATGCCGGCACTAATGGCGTGGTTGGCACGCCAAACAATTTGGTGGATGGCGGGTTTGGCGGCACGATTGGCTCGCTGCAATTTGGCCAGACCAATGGGACGCACACGGTGGCGATCGCTAGCGGCGTGACTTTGAACATTACCGGGCCGGGCGGATTGTTCGTTGGCACGACGACGGATCCTGGCGTTGCGACGACTAACTGGGCCACCATCACCGGCGCGGGCGGCACGCTAAATCTCTCCAATCCGTCCGCCAGCCTGAACTTGAGCCAGGGCCAATCGGCTGCGAATAATTCGCGGGCCAACTTAGACATGTCTGGCCTGGATAAATTTAACGCCAACATCTACAACATGGGGCTGTGGAGTCTGAACCACTTCTTTGGTGGTGTAGCGCAGCGCACTTCAGGATTCCTGTTTTTGGCAAAAACGAACGTTGTCACACTTGGCTCCGTCAACACGCTCGCCAACTACATGAGCAACTACGGCCTGACGAACAGCCTTGAAGTCGTCTATGCCAGCGCGGCCAACAACGGCGCGCTAATCTCGTTTGTGTATCTCGGCATCAGCAATATTTTCAACGTGGACAGCATCGGGTTTGGAAAATCAAAGGCCTCAGCCAACTCCGCGCCGACCATGCTGTTTAATCCTGCCTTCACGAATCTAAATCCCGTGGCGGTCTTTCGCGGGGCAACTGGAGGCAACAGTCGGGTGACCTGGTGGTCCTTGGGCGACATGGCGGACAATGGATCCACGGCGCAAATCGCCATCGGCACGAATGATTTTCGCAATGGCGCGGTGGATGCACGCATCGAGACACTTGCGTTGGGCCGAGACACCACGGCCGCGCAACGCGGTGGCGCAAACAATCTGGGCGTGCTGAATTTTAACCAGGGAACGGTGGATGTGAACACGCTGTTGGCCGGCTTCCAGTCGCTTAACTCTACGAACACTGTGCCATGCGTCGGCCAAGTGATTGTCTCCGGTGCAGCCGCCACGTTGGTGGTTAACTCCAACCTGTATCTCGGTTTCACCACGACTAACCAGTTCGCTGCGCTGACCACCGCTGGGACGCTTCGGGTCATTGACGGGACGGTGCGCGCTCAGGCCATTAATCTCGGCGTGAGTAGCGCAAACAATATCATCGCCACGTCCAACGCCACGCTCGTCGTTTCCAACAACATTGGTTCGCCAACCAAGGGCGTGACCACTTTCACCGCCACAAACTCGACGCTGCGGCTATTCGTCACGGGCATCACAAACTTGATTTGCACTAACCTCGTCAGCGGCGGCTCCACAAATAGTATTGTTCTTGAATCCGTTTCTGTTTTTGCCAGTTATCCGAAGCAGGTTACGCTCATTAAATATACGGCGCAGTCTGGGTTCGGCGTTACCAATTACGGGTTGGTGAGCGTGCCCGCGTCCGCCCCCGGCGCGTATCTCTCAAACAACATCGCAAATAGTTCACTCGACCTCGTCTTGCCGTTTGATCCGCGCCCCATCATCACTGCGCAGCCAAGCAGCTACAGCGGCAATCCCGGCGACAACGTGGCGTTCACCGCGACCATCAGCGGCACGAGCGCGACACCCTTGACGTATCA
Source organism: uncultured Verrucomicrobia subdivision 3 bacterium (assembly GCA_903827955.1). Classification (GTDB taxonomy): domain Bacteria; phylum Verrucomicrobiota; class Verrucomicrobiia; order Limisphaerales; family UBA11358; genus UBA11358. The sequence continues at coordinate 4,316 of CAIKKJ010000124.1, read as the reverse complement.
ATGGTATCTCGGCACGACGCCGCTCGCGGATGGCACGACAGGCAACGGCTCAACAATTTCCGGCGCATCCACCGCGTCACTTTCCATCAACAACGCGCAGCCGAGTGATAACGGGAATTACTCGGTGGTTATTTCCAACGCCTATGGCGCGGCCACGAACTCGCCAGCGGCGGCACTAACTATCAGTGCCGGTTGCGTCTCGCCCAGCCTGACCGGACCGAACAACACGACGGTGATTCAGGGCAACAACGCCACATTGAGCGCGTCAGCCTCTGGAAATCCGGTTCCAGATTTGCAATGGCGTCGCAATGGCACGGATATCACTGGCCAGACGGGCAGCAGCTACACCGTCACCAATGCGCAGTATCCGGCGGATGACGGGGCAGTGTTCTCGCTCGTGGCCTCTAATGCCTGCGGAATGGTAACAAATAGTGCCACGCTCACAGTCATCGTTCCGCCGACCATCAGCGGGCAGCCGGTGAGTCTCATGGTGACGAGCACTCAACCCGCTTCATTCTCCGTGATGGCGAGCGGCGTCCCGACGCCGACGTATCAGTGGTATTTCAACAACAGCCCGATCAGCAATCAAACGAACGCCACGCTCAACCTTGCCAGCGCGACTTCGGCGAACATCGGTGCTTACAAAGTCACCGTCAACAATGCCGCCGGTTCCGTGACGAGTTCCAATGCCTCGCTTCTGGTGAATTCCACCATGTCCGCCACCGCGTTTTCGCCGGCGAATGGCGTAACGGGCATCTGCTATGACACGCCGCTGGCCATCACGTTTGATTCCGCACCCAGCCTCGGCGCGGCGGGCACGATAAAAATTTATAACGTCACCAATTCGGCGACTCCGGTGGATACAATCAATGTGGCGTTGGGGGCGGTGCAGCAGCGCACCTTCCCCGGAGACGGCCAGTCGTTCTCCTACCAGACCATCCAGATCAACGGCAACACGGCGAAGATTTATCCGCACTTCAGCGTGTTGAATTCAAACCAGACTTACTATGTGAAGATCGACAACGGCGCGTTCACTGATGCCACTGGCGCATATTTTGTCGGCATCACGGCGACGAACGTCTGGTCTTTCTCGACCAAGGTCGGCGGCCCGGTGGATCCGGCAAATCCGGTCGTGAATCTGGATGGCAGCGGTGACTTCCTCACGGTGCAAGGCGCAGTCAATTCCATTCCAGCCGGCACGAGTGGCTCGCAGCGCGTCATCAATATTCGAAATGGCATCTACACAGAAATCGTGGACATCGCGGGCAAGCACAATGTCACGTTCCGCGGCCAGAGCCGCACAGGCGCCGTCGTCGTGTTCCCAAACAACGCGAACTTCCAAACCGCGAACAACGGCACCACGCACGCGCGCATGACGTTTAAAGTGAACGCCAATGACGTGGTGCTCGACACGCTCACCGTCTCGAACAGCACGCCGCAGGGCGGTTCACAGGCTGAGGCGCTGATGATTGAGAGCAGCGCCAAGCGTTGCATCGTTTACAACTCGGAACTCGACGGCCGTCAGGACACGATTCTTGCGAACGTGAATTCCTCCCAGGCGTATTTCTACAAGACGCTCGTGAAGGGCAACTTTGACTACATCTGGGGTGGCGGCAATCTTTACTTTGACCAATGCACCATTCAAACCATTGCTGGCGCCAGCGGATTTAATCTTACTGCTGCGCGCACTGATACCTCGGCGACCACAAGCACGAACTTCCCGTGGGCAAACCCGGGCGGCACGTTTACCGCCAACGGCATGTCCTTCGTGAACTGCACGTTCACCGCAGATTCCGGCGTCGGCACGGTCACGCTCGCTGGCGGAAACGGCACGGCGGGCAACAACGTCTCCTGGTATGGCTGCGACTTCGCTACGAATTATGTCGCGCCCTCCGTTCTATTCAGCGGCAACTTTGTGTTCTGGCAAGCCGCCGTCACTTCGAACACCGTTCCCTTCACGTATGCCAATGTCGTGAGCCTCGGCGGAACCGATGCCCGTCTGCTCGCGGCGACAAACATCCCGATGTGGTTCTACGGCTGGTCGCCGCTGCTCGCGCCGAACATTCTGACTAACCCCATCAGCCAGACGGTCAACTACGCTTCACCCGCGACCTTCACCGTGGCCGCGACAGGCATTCCTGCCCCGACGTATCAATGGCAGCACGCTGGAACCAATTTGCCCAGCGCCACGGGCGCTTCGCTGACAATCGCCAGTGCGACCTCAGGTGATGCGGGAAGTTACGCCGTAATCGTCACCACCTCGGCTGGCAGCGCTACGAGCAGCACCGCCACGCTCACGGTGAATCCGCCGCCGAACACCGCCCCGACTTTCAACGGGCCGATCACCAGCACAAATATCACCATCAACGTCGGCGTGAGCCTTGCCGTCAGTTGCGCTGCGATGGATTCCGATTCGCCCGCGCAGACGCTGACTTACGCGTTGCTCGCCGGCCCGGCTGATTCTGCCCTTGATTCCTACACGGGCAATTTAACTTGGCGTCCGACGGTCGTTGATGCCGGTCAAACATATAATGTCATAGTGAAGGTGACCGACGACGGCACGCCCAACTTGAGCGCGACCAACAACTTTACTGTGAAGGTGAATTCAGTGGCCTCACCCACGACCAGTTCAACCAGCTATTCTGGCGGGGTGTTCAGTGTGAGCATCAGTGGTCAAGTGGGCCCTGACTACGCGTTGCAGGCCACGACGAATCTCGTAGGCGGAACGTGGACGACGGTGGCTACCACGAACTCGCCCGCGACGATGCCGGTGATTCTCACCGACCCGAACGCCGGTTCGCAGCCGATGCAGTTTTATCGCATCGTCACCGGCCCGCCGCTGCCGTGATGCAAAATTAAGCCGGGGCGCAACGCGCGGTGAATCATTTCACCGCGCGTTTTTCTTTGCCGCGCCGTGCAAAATCCGCCAACTTGCCCGCGTCAATTTGAAGACGCTCCACAAATATCTCACCCTTCAGGTGACCGCCACGATGTTGCTCACCGTGGCGGTGTTCGCGTTCGTCGTGGTGCTGATGAACGTGTTGCAAGGCGTGCTGCCACTGATTTTCAGCGGGCATGTCAGCCTGTGGCTCGCTGCCAAGGCCACTTCGCTGCTGCTGCCGTTCGCCTGTGTTTATGCGCTGCCGATGGGTTTTATCACCGCCACGCTGCTCGTGTTTGGGCGGTTCAGCGCGGATCAGGAACTGACCGCCGCACGCGCCGGCGGCATCAGTTTGCTGGCGCTCATCGCGCCGGTGCTGGTGTTGAGTCTGGTATGCTGCGCGTTGAGCGCTTGGTTTAACATGGATCTCGGCCCGCGTTCGCGCGTGGCGTTCAAAGGCTTGCGGACCGAAATGATGGCCGGACTCGTGAGCGGCGAGTTGCCCGCCGGAAAATTCATCCGCGATTTCCCCGGTTACATCATGTTCGCGGAAAAAAATATCGGCGGCGAACTGCAAAACCTCGTCATCTACAAATTGAAGGACGAGACGAATATCGTCGGTGAAATTCAGTCCGCGCGCGGTCGGCTCGATTCCAAAACCCGCGTGATGAATTTGGAGGACGCGCATTTTATTTACTTTGACCCGCACGGCAACCTCATTACATCGCTAAAGACCTACGCCTACGATTTGAAATTTTCCAGCCAAACCAATCAAGACGAGCCGGTGAGCGTGAGCGACATGACCTTTTTCCAATTGCGGCAGGAACTGCGCCGCGTGCAACAGCAGAAATTTTCAACGCTGGCCGACACCAACACGCTTGCGCAGGTGCGTGCGCTCGGCTTGACGCCCGCGACCAATGCCGCGCCGGCGACCGATGCGGCTTTGTTGCGCGATGCGAGTCGGCTCAACTTGCAGGAGGCGGAGGAAATCCGCGTGATCATGAACCGGCAGGTGGCGTTTTCCTTCGCGTGCTTTGGTTTCACGCTCGTGGGCATCCCGCTGGGCATCCGCGTGCACCGGCGTGAGACGAACGTCGGCATCGCCATCGCGCTGCTGCTGGTGGTGGTATTTTACGCGTTCGTGATGCTGGGCGAATCGTTGTCCTCGCATCCTGAACTGTCGCCACATCTCATCGTGTGGATTCCGGTGTTTCTATTTCAAGCCGTCGGCGGCGTGCTGCTGTGGCGCGCGAATCGCGGGGTTTGAAAATTCAACGGGCAATAGTTCGGCACAGTTTCGATCGGCGCACCGAAAACTTGTTTCTATTTTACACTGTGTTAGTTTGGCGGCGGTGGGGCGCTTGGCGCAGTGGTAGCGCTGCTCCTTTACACGGAGAAGGTCGGGGGTTCGAATCCCTCAGTGCCCACCAACTTC
>CAIKKJ010000123.1 GCA_903827955.1 uncultured Verrucomicrobia subdivision 3 bacterium | reverse complement strand
GCGGCGCAATCCAGCGGCTGCGGGTCGCCAGAAAGAAGAGTGCAGCGATAAAATTTCAAGTGGACGGATTTCTCCGGGTAGTCGTGGCGGATTTCCTCAAACAGCTCACCGACGGAAATTTCCACGCCGAGTTCTTCGCGAATTTCGCGGACGAGGCATTGCTCAAACGTTTCGCCCGGCTCGCGCTTGCCGCCGGGAAATTCCCACAACCCGCCGAGATGTGACCGCGCGTGGCGTTGCGTGATGAGGAGTTTGCCGCGATGAAAGATGAGCGCGGCGCTGACTTCGATGACGTGACGAGTGATGAGTGATGCGTGAACAGAATCGGAAGCGTCAGGTTGTTTCATCACGCATCACGAATTACTCGTCACTGGTTACCGCCCCACGCTCTTGTAAGTCCAACCCAGCTTCGTCATTTCCGCCGGGTCGAAAAGATTTCGGCCGTCGAAAAAGAGCGGTGCAGTCATGCTCTGCTTTGCGCGGGCGAGGTCGAGCTTCTTGAACTCGTCCCATTCGGTGGCAATGACGAGTGCGTCGCAGCCTTCGGCCACGGCGTTCATGTCGTCCACGTAAGTTACGTTCGGCAAAATAGCTTTTGCCTTGTCCATCGCCTTCGGATCGTGAACGCGCAAGGTCGCACCGTCTTTCAACAGGCGCTGACAAAGATCAATCGCGGGCGAGCTGCGGACGTCGTCGGTGTTCTGCTTGAACGCGAGGCCGAGCACGCCGATTTTCTTGTCCTTCAACACCCAGAGCGTGTCGGTGATTTTTTTGACAAAGCGATCCATCTGGTCGGCGTTGATGCGCTGGACTTCCTTGAGCAGTTCAAACTTGTAGCCGATCTGCTCGGAGATTTTGATGAACGCGCTCAAGTCTTTCGGAAAGCAACTGCCGCCGAAACCAATGCCGGCGTTGAGAAAGCGGCGGCCAATGCGGTCGTCAAGGCCGATGCCGTGGGCGACTTCCTGCACGTTCGCGCCGGCAGCCTCGCAGATGTTGGCGACGGCGTTGATGTAGGAAATTTTCAGCGCGAGAAAAGAATTCGCCGCGTGTTTGATGAGTTCGGCGGAGTTGATGTCCGTGACGATGATCGGCGCGTTGAACGGCGTGTAAATTTCCTTCATCGTGGCCACGGGACGTTCCGTGCGCACGCCGATGACGACGCGGTCGGGATTCATCAAATCGCCGACGGCAAAACCTTCGCGGAGAAATTCAGGATTGCTGACGACATCCACTTCCGCCCCGGCAGCGCAATAACGCTTGATGGTCTCGGCAACTTTTTCGCCCGTCTTGACCGGCACGGTGCTTTTGTCCACAACGATCTTGTAGCCGGTGACCGACGACGCGATGTCGCGCGCAACGCGCTCAATGTAACTCAAGTCCACCGAGCCGTCCGGCTGCGGCGGCGTGGGCACAGCGATAAAGACGACATCGGAATTCTGCACGCCCTCGGCGGTGCTGCTGGTGAATTTTAGGCGACCGGCGGCGACGTTCTTTTTGACGAGTTCTTCGAGGCCGGGTTCGTAGATGGGAATTCCCCCGCCCTGCAACATTTTTACCTTGTTGGCGTCGTTGTCCACGCAGATAACGTGGTGACCAACTTCCGCAAAGCAAGTGCCGGTGACGAGACCGACGTAGCCCGTGCCGATGATCGAAAGCTTCATTATTATTTCGCTGGGGCGGCGGTGGCGACAGGCGTGGCAGGAGCAACCGCTTTCGGGGCGGCGGCAATCTTGGCCTTCAATTCAGCGGCGTGAATGCCCGCCTCTTGCGCGAGTGAACCGCCAAGCTGTCCGGCACGCGCGGCAGCTTCGTAATTATTCGCCGCCTCAGCCAGTTTACCCTGCGCCTCGGCGATGCGACCCAGCCCGCAAAGTGCCGGCAGCGCGCTCGGATTCCCTGCGGCGGTGGAGGCGACTTTTTGGTATGACGCCGACGCGAGGTCGAGCTTGCCTTGCGCTTCAAGGCTAGCCGCGAGGCCAAGCTGCGCGGTGGTGGCGAGCGGACCAGCGGCTGTGCCGGCCAGAAATTTTTCAAACGCCGCCTGCGCATCGGCATAGCGGGCGTTGCCAAACTGCGAGGCCGCCGCCTGCAACTGCGCACGCTGCGCCGCCGCCGTGCCGGCGTATTTGGTCGCGAGTTGTGTGAGCGCATCCGCCGGACTGACGCCCGCCGGCGGCGTCATGAGCAACTGCGTCAACGCCTGACCGGCGGCGATTTCGTTCTGCTCGCGCTGCGAAGCGATGAAATTGTAAATGCCAACGCCAATGACGATGGCGACGGTGGCACCAATGAGGCGGGTTTTGTTGGCCTCGAGCCACGGCCAGAGTTTAAAAATGATTTCTGCGGGTGCGTCCTGCGATGTTGTTTGCATAAATTGAAGGGGCATTTTTTCCGCGCACGGTGCAAAACGCAAGCGGAAAGCAGAGAGAATTTGCTTGAGTGAACTGCGCGGACAGGTTTCACTGTCGTCCCCGGTGGAGAGATGGCCGAGTGGCTGAAGGCGCTGGTTTGCTAAACCGGTATACGGCCAAAAGCCGTATCGGGGGTTCGAATCCCCCTCTCTCCGCCATTCTCACTTTCGTGACTGAAAGTGACAATGGGTGACGCGGGGTGATTTTCGTCAATTTTATCAACGGTTTTTCCTACTTTGATGGATTTCAAGCCGATGACTGAAGGTGACACGAATTGACCGCTCGCGACTAAAGTTTGTGTGTCTATTTGTGTGTCATCAAATGACGGCAGTCCCCGGACAGTAGCCGCCAGTGGCAGCGCCGCCGCGTCCGTATAGGTTTTCATCGTCAGGCGCATATCGCTGTGGCGTGCCAGTTCCATCGCTTCACGCGGCGAAACACCCGCTCGTTGCAATCGTGTGATGTAGGTCATCCGTAACGCATGGAAGTCCACGCGGTGTCCACGTTCATCTTGCAATGAAATGCCTGCTGCCTTGAAATCTGCCCGGATCACTTTCATGGCCGGAACCCGTTCGGGAAATACCAAAGTTTCCGGCGTCACTATTCTGGAAGATTTCATTGCCCGCAATTCCTTCACCAGTTCGGGATGCAATGGGCGCGGTTGTTCTTTGCGGCTCTTGCTCATTGCCACGGGAACGACATAAAACGGATTGGCCACGTCCAAATGCAAATCACCCCAATGCAACGCATTGATTTCACCGCGACGCAATCCGGTGTGCAGTGCGAGCAGATACAACGGCCGGCGTGGTCCTGCCAGCAATTGGTGGGCTTCATCGTCATTCAAGGCCCGGCGGTGGAAACTTTCTTTGCCGCGCGCATCCACTTTGGTGACGAGTTCAAACGGATTGGCTGCGACGCGATTCTGTTTCCGCAGCCAGGAAAACATCGCCGACAGTGCCGCCTGATATTCATTGATGGTTTTTGGGGTCTGCTTTTGTCCAGCCCGCCAGCGCAGGAATGAATCCGCCGTGGCTTCACGAAGATTTTGCCATTTGCATTCCCGCGTGAGCCGCCGCAGCCGCTTATCCACGTGCCGGACGTGATCGGCGGAACGTCCCAATGCCTTCAAGTCAGCAACGTATCCATCCACCAGCCGTTCCAACGGACTTTCAAACGTCTCGCGTTGCGCCATTGGTGAAATTATCCCCACGGCGGTCCGCTCGTGGTCGCGGGTGATGTCCCGGAGTTTTTGTTCGGCCACCTGCTTGTCAGAAACCCCAAGCGAAACGTCGCGAGTCTTGAGGTCGCCTTCCAATTTCAATCGTGCGCGCCAAGTGCGACTCGAAATCAATTTGCCGGCGCGCCGACGTTTAGTCCGGTAGATGTATGCAATCATATTTCTCCTTTCGTTCAATTTGCATTTTGCCCGCTCAACCGTCGAAAATATTCTTTCACTTTGCTTTCGAGCATTCCCACCACGCCGCCGCAGCGAACTAACGGCGGCAACTCGCCGGACTCCGCCTTCCGTCTTACCGTCCGCTTGCATACGCCGAAAATGCGTTCCAGCTCAGGCAGCCGGATCAGCCGGTCATTGAAATTAACTTCCGTTTGCATTTTCGTCACTCCTTCCATTTCCAGGCTTTTGCTTTTTTATCCCACTCCATGCCTCGTTCCAGCCGCTTCCGATAAAATTCAGCCTTCTTGCCGGACGCCATCGCGGCCATCGCTTCCGTCAGCAGCAAAAACATGTCCTGCTGCCGGTTTTCCGGGTTCAAGGCCGTTTCATACCGGACTTTCCGTGTGCCCTTGTCCTTGGGGTCGGTGGACACAAATTCTGCCGCTTCCTCGGCCTCCTTGCGGGTTTTAGGCTCGTCCGCTGCGGCTGCGGGCTTCAGTTTTTTCCGCTGCTCCATCAGGCTTTCGTCCGGCTCATCCACATAACCCATCCGGCGTTTCATTTCCGCCACCCACGCCTTGCATTCGCTCAGGGACAGCATGATGTAGGGGCGCAGTTTGACTTTACGTTTAGTGCCGAAGAATGTGCTTTCAACGTGGGTGATGTAAAAGAAGAACGCGGTCAGCTTGCCTTCCTTGATGCGTTTGTGAACCGCTGCCCGCTGGACGGGCACGAACATGGTGACGCCAGCGGGCGAGATGCCCACGTCTCCCTTGAAATACAAGCCGAGGTCTTCAATCCATTGGCCGCATTCGGCGTGCGTCCCCTCCCGGCGATAGGCGCGCGTGCCGGGCGTTGGCTCGCCGACAATCTTGCGCAAATCTTTCGGCACTTCGATGAATGGAAACTCAATGAATCCCATATTTCCTATATGTGTATCACGAAGAATACAAATGTCAACCAGAATCTATGTGGATGAGTTCACTGCGAGGAGCGTGGGGATTAAGACTGGGGCGGCCAGCGTTCACCGCGTGATTTTCTGAAGCCGTATCAGGAGTGGAATTGCTTGACGTGGTGCGGCTCGACCATTTGTCCCCGCGTTTGCGGATCTCAAATTTACGAAGTTGGATTCCGACTGGTCGCGCCCAGCAACCACTTTTTCCCTTTCTCCGTGGTCTGGTAACGCTGCAACCGGCTTTGGGGTTTGTCTGGAATCGTTCGCCTACCCATCGTCTATTGCGCAAAAGTGAATTTTTCGTGTGAAGGCTAAAGGGTTGCAGTGATTTTTGCCCCGTCATGAAGTTGATCCAACTTAAGCATGTTCCCAATCAAAGCAACACCGTCAATTTCAATCCGGGTCACCCCGCGATTCTTTCCGACTGGATTTTTGACTTCAATGTGCAGAGTCAGGCCGCGAAATTTTCGCGTGGCGTTGAAGCCCGGCCAGTCTTTCGGGATGCACGGGTCTATGCGCAAGCCGCCGACTTCTGGTCGGATGCCAAGAAGATAATTCGTGGCGGTGAAATGCGCCCATGACGCCGTGCCGGAAAGCCACGGCACGCGTGAACGCCCGAATTTTTCCGAGAACTGCGAGTGCGTGCTCTGG
>CAIKKJ010000122.1 GCA_903827955.1 uncultured Verrucomicrobia subdivision 3 bacterium | reverse complement strand
GATAAAATTATCCACACCGACGATCTGCAACCCCGGCGTAGATTCCAGCAACGCCCGCGTGAGCGTGCTCCCCACGAATCCGCAGATGCCGGTGATGAGAATTTTCATGCGCGTTTAACTGGCGATGACGGCGGCGTGAATTTGTTCCAAAATCGCCTTCAAGTCGAACTGGTATTTCCAATTCGGATAATGTTTCTGAAATTTCCGCACGTCGCTGACATACCAGATGTGGTCGCCGATGCGGTTATCTTCGACGTAAGTGTAATCGAGTTTTTTGCCGCTGATTTTTTCGCACATGCCGATGGCTTCGAGCATTGAGCAGTTGGAGTGGCGGCTGCCGCCCATGTTGTAGACTTCGCCAGAGCGCGGCTGCAAAGTGAATTGCCAGAACGCTTCGACGAGGTCATGGCTGTGGATGTTATCGCGCACTTGTTTACCTTTGTAGCCGAACACCCGATACGGGCGACCGGTCGCGGTGCATTTCATCAGGTAGGCGAGAAAGCCGTGCAGCTCCGTGCCCGCGTGCGCCGGGCCGGTCAGACAGCCGCCGCGAAAAATCGCGGTCTTCATGCCGAAGTAACGTCCGTATTCCTGCACCAAAACATCGGCGGCAACTTTGCTGGCGCCGAAGAGCGAATGTTTCGTCTGGTCAATGGACATCGTTTCGTCAATGCCGGTGTGATACGGATGCGCCGGATCAATTTCCCAACGCAATTCCAGTTCGCGCAGCGGCAGCAGATTCGGTGTGTCGCCGTAAACCTTGTTGGTGCTGGTGAAAATGAAAACGGCTTCGGGGCAATGCTGCCGCGTGGCTTCGAGCAGGTTCAACGTGCCGACGGCGTTGACGCTGAAATCCGTGTGCGGCTCGCGCGCAGCCCAGTCGTGCGACGGCTGCGCGGCGGTGTGGACGACAACTTTCACGGACGCGCCGAGCTTCGCGAAAAGTTTGTTTACCGCATCGTTGTCGCGGATGTCCACGCTTTCGTGGCGATAATTTTTCAGCGATTTTTCCAGCTTCGTGCGCGTGAGCGCGGTGGAGGCTTCGGCGCCGAAAAATTCCGCGCGCATGTCGTTGTCCACGCCAATGATGTCGTAGCCTTCGGCGTGAAAGCGTTTGCAGGTTTCGGAACCGATAAGGCCGGCGGAGCCGGTAACAAGTGCGATGCTCATGCTCAAAAATTTAGTCTCATCAGGATGCCTTTGGCGGAATTTGCCCGCGAGCTAAAAATCAGGCGCGGGCGGCAAGGACTTTTTCATAGACTTGCTTCAAGGCCACCGCCACGTCGCGCCAACTGGTCAATTTAACGCCGGGCGCGGCCAGCTTCGGCGCGGCGGCGTAAAATTTTTTCAACGCGCGAATGTTCGCATCGTTCACGCCGAAGCCGGGAAAATAATTAGCCTGCGCGCCAAAGCGTTCGCGCGACCAGTTTTGATCTTGCACCAGCAATGGCAGTCCGCACGCGGCAGCTTCATGCGCGGAGAGACACCAATTTTCAAACGCGCTCATGAACACAAAGCCACGCGCGGCGCGCAGCAGCGCGGCCATTTCCGCTTCGGTCTCCACATGCGGATGCAATTTCACCCAACGTTCGTCCACAAGTTTTTCAAAACGCCGCCAATACGGATCGGCGGCGTGATATGGCTTGCCGACAAACAAAATCGGCACTTGCGCCGCATGCGCCAGCTCGGCGAGCGCGACGGAATTTTTCCGTTCCGTGATGGTGCCGGTGGTGATGAGATGATTTTCCCCGCGCGAACCTGCGCCGGCGTTCAGAAAAATTTCCGACAAGCCAAGCGGCACGATGGAAATTTTTCCATCCGACACGCGATAAACGCGGCGCAACACCTCACGCTCGGCCGCGAGGCCGACGACGTTCTGGTCGCAGTTGTGAAACGTCCGCCACGCGAGCTGTTGCTTGATGCCTTCGCCGAACGGCAACGCCAGCAATGCGCGCACCAGCAAACCCTGACGCGACAGGCGCGCGGCGGAACGGTTGCAGGTCTCGGTGAAGAGCGTGGTGACGACGACCGGCCGGCGCGCGGCGCGCGCGACGCCGAGATAATCGTTGTTGCAGGTGCCAAAAAAATGCACCAGGTCGCCGGTCTGTTGTTCGTCCCACCAGCGCAGGGGTTCAACTTCGACGCCGATGGCGGCGAGGGCGGCCGACGTGCGGTCCACTTGGATCTGCGCGCCGCCAGGGGCGAGACTGGCGGGGATGTGGCGGTCGAAAAGGATTTTCATGCGCGCGGACCGCCGGCGAGAACTTGCGTGTAAACGTCCTTCAACTGACCGGCGATTTCAATCCAGTTCGCAGGCCGGGGCGGAACAGGAAGTTTTGGGGCGTCGGCGTAAAAAATTTTCAGATGCGTCGCTGTGCGGGCGACCGAATCCGTCACCGGACAAAACTGCGTGCCGACCTCAAACGCGCTCCGCGCCCACGGCAGGTCGCTCAAGAGCAGCGGACATTCGCACGCAGCGGCTTCGAGCGCGGACAGGCTCAAGCTCTCCATGTTGCTCAAAAGCACAAAGCCGCGTGCGGCGCGGTAAATCTTTGCCAGCGCGACGCGGTCATTCACGCCACCTTCGTAGCGGATGAATTTCGGATTCACCCTGGCGAGCGCGAAAAACTTTTCCGCGTAAGCGTCATTGGCCGCGTAGGCATTGCCGATGATCCACACCGGCGTCTGCGCGGCCACGGCGGCCTGCGCAAGTTCGAGCACGCGTTTGCGTTCGGTGATGGTGGCGGTGCAGACAAGCCATTCGCCGCGCGGCATTTTGGGCGCGGCAAAAAACGGGTCTTCCACGCCGTTGGCCACGACGAATACTTTTTCCGGGGTCGCGCCGAATTTGTATTCCATCAAATGTTTTTCCCACGCGGTGAGCGCGATAAGCGCATCGGCCGAGCGGTAGCTTTCCCAGCCAAAGGACTGCGACACGAGGCGCGGGGTGAAATGTTCCACACCCCAGCGGAAGGCGCGGCGCACGCCGCGCTGCAGGGCGTTTTGCGAACCTTGCGCGGTAAGGAGGTTGGCGATGACGACCTTGATTTTTTTCTGCCGCGCGAAGTGGATCTGTTCCAGCGGCATGATGCCGGCGTAATGGATGAGGTCGCCGGTTTGCGCGGCGTCCCACCACCGGAGCGGTTCGGCGATGACGCCGATTTGCGCGAGGGCGGCCATGGTGCGTTCAAGCTGGATGGCCTGGCCGCCGTGCGCGAGGGCAAAGGGCAGGCCGCAGTTGAACAGGATTTTCACGCGGAAAGTTTAGGGAAAATATTTTTACGGCGCGACAACGAAGTTAAATGCGTCCGAATTCTTGAATTGATTTCCCCCTGCGCGGCGGGCAGATTGCGCGCTCAAAATCCTCGTGAATTCAAAGCCTGCACCCACCGTTCCCGCCGCCCAGCCGATGCCGTTCGCGCGGCAGCTGCGGAACCTCGCGGTCAATTTCCTCGTGCTGCTCGCCATGTCGCTCGTCTGCCTGCTGCTCGCGGAACTGGCGGCACGGCTGCTCTATCCGCAATTCAATCCCGCCACGCAGTTCCGCGTGCAACCGGTGCCCGGGCCCGAGCCGTTCGCCATCGGGCCACCGCGGCACACGCTCTGGCACGGCTCGCCCAAGGGTGATTTTCTGGTGCCGATGGCGTTCAACCAATATGGCTTTCGCGACGCGAAGGACGTGAAGGATTCCACGCCGGACGACTGGTTTTCCGTGGGAGATTCGTTCACGCTTGGATTTGGCGTGAACGAAGACGAGCGTTATACCAGCCTGCTGGAGAAAAAAATTTCCGCCGCCGGCAGCCACGCACGCGTCTTCAACATCGGAGTGCCGGGAAATTTCATTGATTACGAACGCCTCGTGAAATATGCGGAAAAGAATGGCGCGAAAATTCGCCATCTGACCGTGGGCGTGTGCATGGACAATGATCTGGCGGATTACACGCAGCCCAAGTCCGACTGGGAAATTCTCGCGACGATGAGCGCCAACGCCTCGCTCAAAAGCAAAGTCCGCGTGTGGATCCTCAAGCACAGCACGCTTTACATCACGTTGTCCTACCTCATCGAAAGCAAACCGGCAGGGCGGAAGCTGATGGAAAAACTCGGCGTAGCGAAAGACCTCGTCGCGTGGGATGCCGCGACGAAAAACACGTTCGACCTTCATTTACTGGAAGTGTGCCGCGATGAACTAGTGAAACTCTGCGCCGGCTACGACGCCGTGGTGCTGGTCATCCCGTCGCGCCGACTTTGGCTTTCAGATCATGAGGTGGAATTAAAAATCCACACGACGTTCGTGCAGCTCTGCCGCGACGCCGGTTTGACCGTGGCCGATGCGTTGCCGACCATCAGCGCGGACGCGAATCCGCTTGGCTTTTATTTTCAGCATGACCAGCATTGGAACCCGCGCGGCCAGGCCGTCGGCGCGGAAGTATTGTTCCAGGCCATCCAGAACCGCAAGCAACCATGAGCAAACCGGTCAACATCCTTGGCGTCTCGGCGTTTTACCACGACAGCGCCGCTTGCCTCGTGCGCGACGGAAAAATCATCGCCGCCGCGCAGGAGGAACGCTTCACGCGCAAAAAACACGACCCGGCGTTTCCAAAAAACGCTGTCGAATACTGTCTGCGCGAAGGCGGGATAAAAATTTCCGACGTGGATTACGTCGCGTTCTACGAAAAGCCGTTTCTGAAATTCGACCGCCTGCTGCACAGCTACCTTGCGTATGCGCCGAGCGGACTAAAAACTTTTTTGATGGCGATTCCGCTGTGGATTCGTGAGCGCATTTGGATGAAGACGCTGATTCAGGAGGAACTTCCCGGCTACACCGGCAAAATGCTTTTTCCCGAACATCACGAATCGCACGCGGCTTCAGCATTTTTTCCGTCACCGTATCCCGACGCGGCGTTTCTCACAGTGGACGGCGTGGGCGAATGGACGACAACCAGTTTCGGCGCAGGTCGCGGCAATAAAATCGAGATGCTCGGCGAACTGCATTTTCCGCATTCGCTCGGCCTGCTGTATTCGGCGTTCACTTATTTCACCGGCTTCCGCGTGAACTCCGGCGAATACAAACTCATGGGCCTCGCCCCTTACGGTGAGCCGAAATATTCCGATTTAATTTTGCGCGAGCTGATTGATTTGAAGGAGGACGGCTCCTTCAAATTGAACATGAAATATTTCAACTACGGCGTCGGGCTGACGATGACGAATGAAAAGTTCGACCAGCTTTTCGGCCGTCCGCCGCGCAAGCCGGAATCCAAGCTCACGCAGCACGACATGGATTTGGCGCGCTCGATTCAGGACGTGACGGAAGAAATCATGTTCCGCATGGCACGGCACGTCCGCGCGCAGACCGGCCTGAAAGATTTATGCCTTGCCGGCGGCGTGGCGCTCAACTGCGTGGCCAACGGTCGCATTTTGCGCGAAGGCATTTTCGACCGCATCTGGATTCAGCCCGCGGCGGGCGATGCCGGCGGCGCGCTCGGCGCGGCGCTGTTCACCTGGCATCAGGTGCTCGGCAACGCGCGCGCGGCGGACAACGTGAATGATTCGCAACGCGGCTCGTATCTCGGCCCGGAATTTTCGCGCGATGAAATTCACGCGTATCTCACAACGAACAACATTCCGTTCACCGAATTGAGCGACGCGGAGTTGCCGGAAAAAATCGCCGACCTCATCAAGGCGGAAAAAGTCATCGGCTGGTTTTATGGCCGCATGGAATTTGGCCCGCGCGCGCTTGGCGCCCGCTCCATCATTGGCGATGCGCAATCGTCCAAGATGCAGGAGGTGATGAATCTGAAAATTAAATTCCGCGAAAGTTTCCGCCCGTTCGCGCCGAGCGTGCTACGCGAAAAGGCGGCGGAATGGTTCGATCTCGACTGCGAAAGCCCCTACATGCTGCTCGTCGCGCCGGTCGCGCAGAGCAAGCGCCGCGACATGACGGCCGAGGAGCAAAAACTTTTCGGCCTCGAGAAATTATTGAAAATCCGCTCGACGATTCCCGCCGTGACGCATGTGGATTATTCGGCGCGCGTCCAGACGGTCACGCCGGATCATCAGCCGATGTATTACCGGCTGCTGAAAAAGTTTGACGAAAAATACGGCTGCCCCGTGATGATCAACACGTCGTTCAACGTGCGCGGCGAACCGGTTGTCGGCGCGCCGGAACACGCCTACAAATGTTTCATGCGGACGAACATGGATTATCTGCTCGTCGGCAATTTCCTGCTGGAAAAAAAAGACCAGAAGCCGCTCGACAAGGACATCAACTGGCTTAAGGAATTCGAACTCGACTGACCATGAACATCCGCGACGACATCAAACAGCTCAAGACAGACGCAACCACACTGCGCAAGTTCGGCCTGCTCGTCGGCGGCGTGTTCGCGCTGCTCGGCTTTATTCTGCTGCACAAGCATCGTCCGTCTGCGCCGTATTTTTTGGGCATCGGCGGATTTTTGATGGTGGTCGGTGTGGTCGTGCCGCGCGGCCTGCGACTCATTTACATCGCCTGGATGTCAGTGGCGGTGGTGCTGGGCGTCATCATGTCCACGATTTTACTGACGCTGTTTTTTTATCTGGTCATCACGCCGGTCGGTTTGGTGGCGCGGATTTTCGGGAATGATTTTTTAAGTTTGAAACTGGACGCAGCGGCGAAAACTTACTGGCTGCCGTGCGACCAGAAGAAAAAATCCCCGGCGGATTACGAGCGGCAGTTCTGAAAAAACTTTACTTGGCGTCTGGCTCTGACAGTTTGGATTCTACACATGAACCGGTTCAGCATCATCAAAGAATTCTGGCAGTTTCTCCGCGAGCGCAAACGTTGGTGGCTGGTGCCGATTGTTTTTTTCCTACTGCTGCTCGGCGTGCTGCTGGTCTTCGCCAAAGGCTCGGCGCTGGCGCCATTCATCTACAGCCTGTTTTGAACCGTCCGGGCGGACGCGTTTGAAAAATAAAAATCAGCCGCCGCGCTTGGCGGCTTTGGCGGCCTGCCGGCGTTCGTCGAGGATGCGGAAGATTTCGTGCAGCAGTTTTTTGAGCAGAATTTCCCGGCAAAAATTCACGAGCCGTTCCTTCCGGTATTTGGCGTGGTCAAAAAAGCTTTCCGGGTTCGCGAGCGCAGCCGGGTCGAGTTGGAGCGCGGGTGCTAGTTCGTTCAGCACGAAAAAGCAGTTGCCCGTGTGGCCGACGAGCGTGTAGCCCCGCTTTTTTCCCAAGTCCACCAACGCCTTGAAGCTCGCGCCTTCGCTGACGGGCGGATTGTGGATGGAATAAACGTCCGCCGCGATGGAGCAATTGCACTCAATGATGACGAGCTTGGGCCGGTAATTTTCCAGCGCATTCCAGACCTGCCAGTCGTAGGAATCAATGTCAATCGAGAGCAGCTCAAAATCTTTCGGGATGGGCGTGCGCGCCAGCAGATCGCCCAGTTTGCCCTCGCCCTCAAAGCCGACCATCGCGCAGATTGGATGCAGCTTGCCGGGAAATTGCGCGGTGGTCTGGAGCAGGTCTTGAAATTTTTGCGGGTTGCCCTCAATGAAGACGCCCGACCAACCGTGATGCGCGACGAGGTTGTAGGAATTGCTCAAATGCTTGCCATCCCACGCGCCAAACTCCACGAACCAGCCGGTGGAAATGTTCAGCCGGCGGAAAATTTCGCCGATGATGCCGTCCTCGCCGTTCTGGCTGTAACGGTTTTCCCGGAAAGCATTGAGGTTAGCGTGCGGCATCTGAAATTACGGCGGATATTGGCACAAAGGTCGGCCGGCAACAATCTTTTTGGGCGGTTTTGCGGCTTTACTCCATGCCGCACCAAGCGTAGCTTTGTGGCAGAAAGAGAAATTATATGAATGTCATGTTTGCAAGCTGGTTCGGCGGACCACAGGTCATTTTGATCCTGGCGATTGTCATCATTTTGTTCGGCGCGAAGAAGATTCCTGAACTCGCGCGCGGCGTCGGCCTCGGCATCAAGGAATTCAAGAAGGCGAGCAAGGAAGTCGTGGACGAAATCAACACCGCCAGCACGGAAACTACGCCGCCCGCCAATCCCGCCGCCCCGGCCAACACCACCGCACAAGCG
>CAIKKJ010000121.1 GCA_903827955.1 uncultured Verrucomicrobia subdivision 3 bacterium | reverse complement strand
CAATGCAGTGAAACGGCAGGAAGCGAACAGTCGTATGGCGGCTGTGCGCAGAGCCCGCCGTAGTCCGGCAGCAGCAGCGACCCAACAGCGACGGGCCTCACTGGTGGGCGACGGTGCGAAGTGGCGCATCACCAATTTCAAGCAGGTCGCCCGCGCCATGTCCAAATGGGCTTAACTGCGGGCGTTTCCATCCAGCAATTTTTGGAAGGCCTCAACATCCACGACGCCACCGGACGGCCCTGTCTGCTTATCGATGGCCACGGCTATAAAAAATCCAAGGGCGTTTCCATCTGATGTGATGACGGCAATTTGTCTGGCCAGCTTGTCTGCGTGCCTCGACAACTGGCCAGACAAATTGCCGCAAAAAAAACTAGACGGGCACGCACTCACCGGTCGTGCCAAAACCGCGCGCAACTCCGCCGTCGTCCGTTCATGCCACTTCCGACCCGCTCCGTTTCGCTGCCGGTTTCAGCACGCCCGTTCAGTGCGCAGGCAATCCAGCACGAACAAACCGAAACTAAATTAAACGATGGGATCACGGCGCTTTGACTGCCAGGTTTGCTCGTGCCTCACAAACTGCGCAGACAAAGCGCCAGCATGTAACATGAACCAATGTTGTCCCGTCCTCAATGTCCGTTTCTAAAACTTCGCTCACTTCACAGCCGCTTCGTTTCGCTCCGGTTTCAGAAACGGACATCCAGCGCGACGGGCGATCAATTTTCATCCAATCAACCATCGCCAAATGTTGGCAATGAACATTCGTGTTTGACCGATGCCGGTCGGATTTTATGCAAATGGGTTGGCCTCCTATTCGTCTGCTTAAAGGTGGACGCCTCACCCCTACGGTTTCGCGTAGGTTTTTTGGCGATGCGCCGATGAGATGAATGGTCAGGTTGAAACGTGTTGAAGGGCGTTGATGAATTCAACGCGACTCAACAACTTTCAACATCACGGTTCAACACCGTTCAACCGGTTTCAACCGGCGATTCAACGCCTTTCAATGCTCAGAAAAGTTATCGCCATTAACTCGCCCGTTTTCCCTGCCTAATCCGCCCGCTACTCGCTAACACCACCATCATTGGCTCGGTTAAACTGGCGATGAATGGATTCGGAAACCAGAAATGAACGGCATGGCGGCGGGCGCGCGTATCGCAGCCGGCTCGAATCGTTCGTGGACTTCATTCACGAACAACGCCGGCACCGCCTGACTTGGCAGGAAATCGCCGCGCTGCTCCGCACCGAGAAAGGTTGCGCCATCACGTTTCAGGGTTTGCACCAGTTTTATCGGCGCTACCTGAAACGCCAAGCTCGCATTCATTGGGAGGATGGAGCAGTGATGTCGCCACCAGCCGCTGTGAAGCCATCGGCACCAGCTCATAAGCCTGTGCTAGCGGCCACGCCAATGCCCCGTTCTTACCGGCAACCGAGTCCTGAAAACATCAAACTAAACGATCCAACTAAACTATGAACACCACCCGACGCATCCACCTTAACCCCCAATCCAAAGGCAATCTCGGCAAAAGTTTTGAAGCCGAATTCCGCACCGCCTGGCTCGACCAACTTGGCGTGCCGTGGAACGGCTCCGACCTCGACGACCGGCATCACACCTTTGCAAACCGGCATCCGCAAGCGGTGCGTTCCTATCACCTCGGCAACGAGCACGAGAGCAAGACGGCTCTGTTAAGTTTGTTCCGGCGGGTGCTGAAAGATTCGGCACCCGTTCACGTCATTGACACCCGCGCCCAAGCCGACGCACTGATCTTGGGTGCGCTGGAGGAATTACAGGTGCTGGACGTGTGCGCCGAACAGGGCGTGCGACTGACATTTTTCCTGTTTCCGACCGACGACACGGAGAGCATGACCAACGCGGGACGGCTGTTTCTCTATGCGGGCGACCGGGTGGACTATTGCATTGTCAATAATCCCGCCAAGGCGCGTGGCGATTTGTTCAAAGGCTCGCAACTGGAGAAGCAGTTGCTGGAGTTCGGCGCGAAGTCCGTGACGTTGCCGGCGGTGACGCCAACCACGCTGCTGGCGATTGAAAAGGCCGAGGCCATCGCCAAACGCGGTTTGAGCTTTGCCGAACTGTCGCACGTTGAGGCCGGTCACTTGGAACGACTGCTCGCCGGTGAAATCCAGTGGGCGATGCAGAAATTATTCCGACAATACGACGCGATTGCCGATTTGTTGTTGCCGACTGAATTTGTTCCCAAGGAAAAATCGGCGCCGGCCAAGGAGAAGGCGAAAGCCGAACCGCAGCCGCAATTGAACTTTGGAGAATAGTCATGGAGGACACCGATTTTGATTTTTTGTGCAACGGGCTTTCCACCGACGAAGCCAAACGGATGCGGAAAATATTAGCCGAATGGAGTGATGGAGATGAAGATGGATTTCCCGTCCAACTGGTAATGCTGACGCGGGCGCAATGGCGCGCGGCGGCGCTCGTGCCGCAGGCGGTCAATGAATCCCGTAAATTGATTGAACTGCATCTGGCCGAATATCGGCGGCAGACCGCTGCGTTGATCGGCAATCTTTCAGCCGTTGGTGAGGAGCAAAGTGACGAATTGACAAGCATCGTAAAGGCGCATACCGAGGCTTTGAACCAAGCTTCCAGTTCATTCCGCAGTCAGTTGAAGGAAATCGGAGCCGCCGCCATGGACATCAGAAGGCATCTGGACGACGGGGTTTCCGCCCATCATCGCGTCAAGAACGATCTCAAAGCCGCCAGCGAAAGGTTTCAGAAATCCTGCGCAGAACTGGATGCCGGGATCAATGGGTTGCAAATTCGACAGGATTGGCTGGCCTTGCTCGGACTGATTGCTGTCGGTATAGTCCTTGGTTTTGTCGGCGGCGTTGTCGTCGCCTTAAAATATGGCTGACGACAGGAATCTATTTTTCATTTTTCACCAAAAAAAGTCATTCCGCTGAGGAGCGCAGCCGCGCGAAAAATGACGCGCGCGAATCCGATTTCCATGGTAGGTCGCCGGTCGGTTCGTCAAGGTCGTCCGCCCTGTCCCCTGCGGCTCCACCTGTGACAAACCGCCCGGCTCCGGGGCTTTTGCTTCTAAGATTTCGCGCGTGGAGAACTGCTTCTTATTAGCAAGACCGCTCTTTATATCTTTCGAAAAACATCTCGCTTCGAACCGTGCTACAGAAAATACATCTGCCGGTCGAAGGACGAAAAACGTGAATCATGTAGAAGCTGATTGGCCCCCACTAGTCATACCACTTTAGATGAGATGGTTTCCGGTGGTTTCGGTTTGTTGTTTTGTTTCCACTCAAGGTTCCGGTGGAAGGCGGGCGTAGCCCGACTGGAACCGGAACCTTGCTCACGCTGATTCTTG
>CAIKKJ010000120.1 GCA_903827955.1 uncultured Verrucomicrobia subdivision 3 bacterium | reverse complement strand
ATCCGCCTCAATGTCCGCTGTCATGCTCGCTTCCTTTGCCGAACCGCGCGCGATCAATATTTCCTCGCGCAAGGTTTTCTGCACGTCCGCCGACAATTTCCCGGCGCGCCACTGGAGCAAGGCAAAAACGCACACACCGGATATCAGGAGCAACGCCGCGTTCAACGTCACCAATCCCAGCCATTTTCCGAGCCAGATCTGCCAGCGCGCAATCGGTTTCGTGGCGACGACCTGCATCTGGCATTCCTCGATATCGCGAGCGAGCGTGCCGCACGAAAGCCACAATGTTGAAAGCCCCAGCAACGCTGTGATGGCGCTCAATGTGTAGGTCAAAATGATCTGCGTGAAACCTTGCGCCGTGCCGTCGTCCTTGATGACTAGCGGTAAACCGACGACCGCCAGAATCAACAGCACCGCAATGACAAGGAAGAGCTTGAACCGCAGCGCGGCCTTCCACGTCAATCCAGCGATGGCGAAAATTCTTTGCATGAACAACCGAAATTATTTCTTCCCGCCGAGCAGCGATGACAATTTTTCATCCGCCTTGGACAAATCCACCGGCTTGGCCGCTTCGGTTTTTTGCGCAGTCTTTTCAGATTGAGCTGCGGGCGTGACAGGCTGGGCGAGTGCCGCCAATTTACTTTCGTCGGCTTTCGGCGTGGATAATTCGTTGGCTGGCTTGGCTGCGACCGGCGGCGCGGCGGGCGGCAGTGACAATTTTTCCAAAACTTTTTCGCCCGATGATTTGGCTTCCGCGCCACCGCGCAGATACTCGGCCACACGCGCGCCGGACTGCGCACCGCTGGTTTCGTTCGCTGCGCGCGCCTTGTTCACCACGTCGAGGAAATAACTTTCGAGATTTTGCGTCGGGTTGTCCACGCGCACTTCGCCGCTGGAAATGTCCTTGCGGATGATTTCCAAAACACGTTCCAAAGTTTCGCGCGGCAGCACCGGCGTCGTGATGCGCAGGCTGTCCGGCTTCGCGAGCAGTTCGTTCAACGTGCCATCGGCCTGGATTTTTCCACCGTAATAAATCACCACGCGGTCGCAGACATCTTCCACGTCGGACAAGAGATGACTGCTCAAGATGACCGTCTTGCCGCGCTTGGCCAGCGCGATGATCAAATCCTTCACTTCGCGGCAGCCAATCGGATCAAGTCCGGCGGTCGGTTCGTCGAGGATGATTAAATCAGGATCGTTGATGAGCGCCTGCGCCAGACCGATGCGGCGCTGCATACCTTTGGAAAATTCGCCGACGGCGCGCGTCTGGGTTTTGCCGAGGCCGACCATTTCCAGCAACTGTTCCGCGCGATTGTTGCGGTCGGCTTTGTCGAGATGAAACAAGTTGCCGAAAAAATCCAGCGTCTCGCGGGAATTCAAGTAGCGATACAAATACGATTCCTCCGGCAGATAGCCGATGCGCGCTTTCGTCTGCACATGGCGCGGCGAATGGCCGAAGACTTCGATGTGGCCTTTCGTCGGATTCAACAAGCCGAGCAGCAGTTTGATGGTCGTGGATTTGCCGGAGCCATTAGGTCCGAGCAGGCCGAAGATTTCGCCTTTGCGAACTTCAAAATCTACGCCGTCCACCGCGCGCGCCTTCGGACGGTTCCAGAAATCCTTGAAGACCTTCGTCAGGCCGCGGACAGAAACGACGACTTCTCCTTTAGGCTGCGGGTTGGCTTCAGCGGCAGGCATAAATTAATGAATTCAGATTTACGCCAGCTTCGGCGTCAGTTGACCGGCGGGCTTTTGCGGAAAGGTTTCCATCTCGGGATGGAAATGCTCCAGTTCCTCGCCTTTGCGCACGAGCCGCGCGCTGTTAAAGATCACGATGAGCGAGCCGACGTTGTGCAGCAGCGCCGCAACAATCGGGCCGATGACGCCGAACGACGTGATGGTCAGGCCGACGATGATGAACAGCACACCGAACATGAAATTCTGGTTGATGACGGCGCGCGTGCTGCGCGAAAGTTTCACGAGGAACGGCAGCCGGCGGAGGTCGTTGTTCATCAGCGCAATCGTCGCGCTGTGGATAGCCACTTCGCTGCCGGCCGCGCCCATCGCGATGCTGATGTCTCCGGCCGCGAGTGCGGGCGCGTCGTTCACGCCGTCGCCGACGACCGCAACTTTGTAACCCTTGGCCTTCACGGCACGGACAAATTCAACTTTATCTTGTGGCAAACAATCGCCCTTGGCTTCTTCACAGGCGATTTCCGCCGCGACGCGCGTGGCGACGGGCTGACGGTCGCCGGAAACCATCGCGATGCGGCGCACGCCGGCGGCTTTTAATTCCGCCAAAGCATCTTTTGCTTCGCTGCGGGTCTGGTCCTGCATGCCGACCCAGCCGACGCATTTGCCGTTTTGCGCGACAAAAATCAGGCTCCAACCTTCGGCGTCATCCACGTCCACGGATTTTTCAAAGCCGGCGTCAATGCCGTTGTCTTTCAGCCACTGCGCGCGGCCGACCAAAATTTTTGCGCCGTTGATTTCCGCCTTAACGCCGCGACCGGCGGTTTCAGTAAAATCTTTCGGCTCGGCCAGCGGCACGCCAGCTTCACCCGCGAGATTGGCGAGCGCTTTCGCCGTCGGATGGTTGCTGTATTTTTCGGCGGACGCGGCAAGCAGCAACAGTTCAGCGGGCTTCGTGTCGCCAATCGGTGCAAGGCGGCTGACGGCGAGCTGGCCGGTGGTGAGCGTTCCCGTTTTGTCGAAGATGAAGGCATTAATTTTTGCGGCAGTTTCGATGTCCGCGACATTCTTGATCAAAATTCCCAAACGCGCGGCGGCGGAGAGCGCGGCGACCATCGCGGTCGGAGTGGCGAGAATAAAAGCGCACGGACACGACACGACAAACACCGCGATAACACGGCTCAAATCATGCGTGAACGCCCAGACCAGCGCGCCGATGACCAGCACGAGCGGCGTGTAAAAACCCATGTATTGATCCACGATTTTTTGGATCGGCAATTTGGTTTTTTCGGCGGCGATGATGAGTTCGCGGACGCGGCCGAGTGTCGTGTCCGTGCCGGCGCGGCTGACTTTGATTTCCAGAACGCCGGTCAAATTCTGCGTGCCAGCAAAAACTTCGTCGCCCTGCTTTTTGTCGGCGGGCAATGATTCACCGGTGATGGTGGCCTGGTTGAATGAGCCTTGGCCGCTCAAAATAATTCCGTCCGCCGCCACGTTGTCGCCGGGGCGAATGCGAATGACATCGCCGACGGCAAGCTGGCTCGCGGGAACTTCTTCTTCGCTGCCGTCTTTTTTGAGGCGGCGCGCCTTCGTGGGCGTGAGTTTGATGAGTGACTCGATGGAATTGCGCGCGCCCTCAGCGGTGTGGTTCTCGATCAGCTCGCCGGTGAGCATGAAGAAGGCGACGATGCCGGCGGTCTTGTAATCGCCAGACGCGAACGCCGCGAGCACGGCGATGGCGACGAGCGCGTTGATGGTGACCTTGCTGCGGCGGAGTTCGCGCGTGGCGGTGACGAGGATGGGGAACATCAGCACGAGCGCGCCGAGCATGGCGCTGTAATGCGCGAGCGTGGTGCCAGCCTCGAACAGCCAGTCCACGATGAAGGCGTTGAGGACGAGGACGACGCCGAGGACGGCTTGCCACATATGCACTACAGAATGTTCGTGGTCGTGGCCGCAGCCGCACTCCGGCCCGTGCTCGTGTTCGCTTAAAAGGGATGTGACCTGCATAAAATTAAAAAACGCGTTTACCGAGAACTGGAAAATGGTTCAGCCAGTTGTCCAACTTGACGAAAATCTTGCCGAATAAATAACTCCAAACCGGAACTGAAATAAAATAAAGGACAAACATCATCCAGATAATGAGAAGTGGGCAAGTCGGAAGAATTTGCTCATTGAAAAAATTTGGAGCAATACAAAACTGCGGTTGCAATATGACAAATACTGCACTTTCTAAAACGCAGTAAAATGTTTTTGTAAAATCAGGAATCGCACTAAATGACGTAATTATTAAAATTGCTCCAAAAGTAATGGTCAAAGCAAAGTGTGCTGCTGCCACTTTCCAGATTCTCTTTTTGAGCATCGCATCCATTTTTGTTATTGACCGCTGCGGCCTTGCAACGGTTCACGATTCAACATCAGCCGTAGCTCGCGCGGCTTGCCATCGGCGCGCTGCGGCAGAAAGATTTTATCCTGCACATTCGTCAGCACCACGGACATCGTGCGCGCCAGTTCCAGTTCGGCGTAGAGGCGCGGGTTGCTCTCGTATTTCGGCAGCAACTGCGTGAAGGCATCCGCCTCGGAACTGACGGACTGCACGAAATTATTACGCGCGGTCTCGGCGGCATTGGTGATGGAAAACGCCTGCGCGGATGCAGTGCCGAGAATGCGGCTCTGTTCGCCCTGCGCCTCGGTGACCAGCTTCTCGCGGTTCTGCCGCGCGGAGGTGACCTGCGCAAAAACATCCTTCAACTGGCGCGGCGCGACGCTCTGCACGACGCACTGGTCCACGACCACGCCGAGATGCCCGCGTTCGACCAGTCCGGTCACGCGCTGTTCGACGGCGTCTTTGAATTCCGCGACGCGGTCGGTGAGGATGTCGTCCACATTGAAATGCGCGGCGGCGGCGACCAGGGCGTTGTTCGCCGCGTTCTGCACGGCATTGGAAATGCCGGCGAGGTTGAAAGTATGGTTCGTGCCGGCGGCGAAATTGAAGATGGCCGTGCGCGGGTCGTCGATGTGATACGAAACCGTGGCGCGGGTGTGAATGATATTGCGATCGGCAGTGATGACGTAGCCGTCGAACATCGGATTGAGCGACGGTCCGGCGGGCGGCTCGGTGCCGGCGAGTTCCATTTCCGGCGTGGTGAGATACCAGCCGACGCTGGAGGAAACTTTTTGGATTTCGGTGATGGGAATCTTGACGACTTCATCAATCGGCTGCGGAAACGCCCAATGCAAACCCGCGCCGAGCAACATCTGCGGACCGTCGCCGACGGGTTTGCCGAAGCGGAGGATGATGGCTTTTTCCTGCGGCCCGACGGTAAAGATTCCCGACGCGAGGATGACGACGACCAGCACGGCCATCGCAAATTTCACGATGACAAAGCTGCTGCGCAACGCCTCGGACAGCGCCTGTGAATTGGCGTCCTGCGTCTCGGGCGACGGCGGGAGCTCGGAATGTTGGTGGTCGCTCATGGCGAATCAAAAGTTATTTACCAAAACCGCTGTTGCTCGCCGGCAGGCTCTTGAACAAATCAAACGGCGGCGTGCGCTCGTCGAAAATGAGCGTGGATTTCTGGTTCAACGACGTTTTCAACGCTTCGAGCTGCAACTGGAAAATCGCCAGCTCGGGATTTTGCTGGAACACGGCGAGCGTCTTGGCGGCCTCAGCATTGCCTTCGCCCTCAATGCGCTTGGCGGCAGCCTGCGCGTTGTTGATGAGGTCGGCGGCGGTGCGCTCGGCGGAGGACTTGATTTGCGAAGCCTCGCGTTCGCCCTGCGACTGCGCCTCGGTGATATATTTGGTGCGCTCGGCCTTCATCCGCTCGAAAACGGATTGCGTAACGCTCTCCGGCAGGCCGAGTTTTTTGATGCCAAGAAATTCGATGCTGATGCCGTAGTTGTGCTTGGCGAGTTCCGTCTGCGCGGCGTCCAAAATATCTTTCTCAATCTCATTGAACTTGATCTGTGCGGCGTCGGAATTCACAAAGTCGGACAAGTCATGTTTGCCCACAACCGCTGATTTGGCGCTGCGGACGATTTCCTCAAGCTGGCGTTGCGCGGCGAGCGCGGAGCCGCCGGGGAACTTCGGCAAAAATTCCTTCGCGTCGGAAATTTTCCAACCGAGATAGACACTCATCAGCAGCATCGTCTTGTCGCCGGTGGGGATCTCGCTGAACTTGTCCTCGAACGTCTGCACGCGCTGGTCAAAGCGGTTGAGGCTTTGCACGGGCCACGGCCATTTCACAAAGAGGCCGGCGTTCGTGATGGTGTCGGTCGGCTTGTTGAAGGTCGAGACGACGACGACTTCCGACTGCCGCACCTGGAAGGTGAACAGCAGCAGCGCAAAAATCACCAGCAGCAGTCCGGCGATGGCGATGGTCAGGGCATTCTTTTTCATGGCGTGTTGGTAATTG
Organism: uncultured Verrucomicrobia subdivision 3 bacterium; assembly: GCA_903827955.1. Lineage (GTDB taxonomy): Bacteria > Verrucomicrobiota > Verrucomicrobiia > Limisphaerales > UBA11358 > UBA11358. The sequence continues at coordinate 2,828 of CAIKKJ010000120.1, read as the reverse complement.
AAAGATTCATCAGGTCGGCGCGAACTTTGTCTTCAAGGTCGAAGATCACGACATCCGTCGTGTTCGTGACGAGCAAAATATATTTCCGCGCATTGGCCGTCGCGTCGTCAAACGCCTGTAAATACTGGCGCTGGCGATACACCGACGGCGCGGCTTTGTAGGCGGGAATCTGGTTCGTGAACGCCGCCGCGCGGGCAAACGCCTGCGTCTGGAGGCGCAGGCGGTTCGCGTCGGCAATGTTGGTCAGCATGAACGAAGTCGCCTCGGCGGACAGGTTTGTGCGGATGGCGGCGGACTCGGCGGTGAGGATGGTCGCCAGCCGCGCCTGCTCCGCGCCGACGACTTTTTCGTAAGTGGCGGCGACGTCATTCGCCGTCGGCGGATGGATGTCCTGCAGGCCGACGAACACAATTTTTGCGCCAAGCGAACGGGCGTTGGCCGCATCCTGGATTTTGTCGCGCAACATTTCCGCCGCCGCGAGGCGGCCTTGCGAGAGCAGTTCATTCAAATCGCTGCCCGCGAGATAACGCACGACTTCCCGCGTGGCGAGGCTGTGCAACAGGTCGTCGGGATTGGAATTTTTGTAGATCCAGTCGGTGACGTTCGTGATTTGGAACTGCACGGGAATACTGACCGTGATGAGGCCGACGGGCTTGGCGTTTGAGCTGTTCGTGCCGCTGGCCTGCGCGGTGATGGCGTGGTTGCCGACGAGAAAATTTTCCTCCTTGGAATGCGCCACCGTCCACAATACGACGCCGGCGGAATCCATTTTTTCATCCGGCGTGTAGCCGACGGCGAAGGATTGAATCTGCTCGGTGCGGATGCGATACACCTTGTCAATCGGCCACGGCAGCTTGAGGTGCGCGCCCGGCTCAAACACACCGGCGGGTCGGCCGCAATGCTCCCGCACCGCGCGTTCGCCGGCGTCCACAAAAACAAACATCGAGGAAAGGATCAACGCGGCGACCTGGATGAACAGAAACGCGGGTAGGTTTTTTTTCAGCGCCTGAAAAATCCACGTTTCCGAAACCTTGAAGCCAAATTGATAATCCAGCGTCTGCGCCGCCGTGGTGAACAGGCTTTCCGGCTGCGCGAGCAGGCCGGCCACGCGGCTGTCGTAGAGCGGACGGGCAACTTTGCCCTTCACGCGCGGACGGTAAATTTCCAGCAGCAGCGTCAGCAGATTTTCCAGCGCCAGCAATGCCAGCAACACGCACAAACCGCGCGCCACCCAGAAATCCGCACGCGGATGCTTGGCCTCGACGCCCGCGATGCCCAGCGCGACGACGGCGGAAACATAAGCGCCCGCCAACAGAAAACTCGCGCCCGGCAAGAGCAGGCGGTGCTTTTCCAGCCGCGCCATCGTGACGGAAAAACGGCCGAACAAAAACAGCAGCAAGGCAAAAATTGAGAACAGCGAGAGCGCCGCCGTGGCGTTCGCGGCCACGATGGTCGTCTGATATTTGCCGCTCGCCTGCCAGATACCCCACGCCGCCGCCGCTTCGCTGAGCAGCAAGAACACGGCAAAAGCGGGGACGATGAATTTCTCAAACTGCTCGCGGGCGTTGCGCGCGGGGAAGCTGCCGGCATCTTTCGCCTCGAACAGCGAGGCGCCCTTGCTGCGCGCGAGTTCGTCGAGCTCGAGTTTTTCCAGCCGCTCGTTTTCTTCGAGGCGCATCTGGAACCAGCTCACGAAGGCGATGAGCGCGCCAAGGCACAAAAAGCTTGAGGCCGCGTAGCCCGCGAGCGATTTTGCCAGCGTGGCGACGGCGACGGCGGCAATGAACACCGACAGTGCCACCACCAGATTCACCAGTCCGTTTTTCTGCGTATTGCGTTCCACAATTAAAAAAAGTTCAGCTTAATTCGCGTTCTTCAAACAGCGCCACGCCCACCGCGAGTGCGGCCCCGGCATAACACACCGAGTAGCCCAGCGCTTTGGCGACGTAGCCCCAGTGAAAGGTGTTCCGTCCCTCGTCAATGGCGTCGGCGAGCCAGAAAAGCTGCCAGTTCGGCACAATGCTGTAAAGCGTCGAACCCCACCACGAACCATGCGCCGCACGCTGGCCAAAGAAATAATCCGACATCAATCCCAGCAAAAATACGGCGGAGCAGATGGCGAGCGTCGCAATCATGTCAAACCGCGTCGAACACGCCAGCGCGATGGCGGCAAGAATCCACAGCGCGAACAAAACCAGAATGCCGCACGGCACGAGGTTCCAGTTCACCGACGCCTGTTCGCCCAGGCTGGCCATCTGCCGGGTGAAATTGAAAACCACAAAGACCGCAAGCGTCGTCGTCACCACCATCGCCAGCACCGCGTCGCTCACAAACGAACGGCGCAGGAAGAAATTACTGAAACCCGCCAGCAGATACGCGATGGCGATGCCGCCGCCGAAAATGCTGATGGCCTTCAAATCCGTGCTGCCATACGCATCAAACGCCATGCGGCTGCCGAGCAGCACGCCAATCATGTTGACATACGTCAGCAACGACAGCGCGGCGGCGAGGCCGGCAAACTTGGCGAGGAGAAATTGCGCACGGCCGACGGGCTTGGACAAAACGGCAAGCGCCGTGCCGCTGCGAATTTCCCGTGCGAGCGAGTTGGACGCGCTCAACACCGCACCGAACAGGCCGGACAACAGCATGACGGCAAGCGTGGAATTTTGCACCAGCTTCGGCTCATCCCCGAACGCGAAGTAATACGGCACGGCGAGAAAAATCTCGAACATCACGGAGCCGGTCATGAGCAGCAGAAAAATCGGCTGCCGGACCAGTTCCATGAACGCGTTGACCGCGATGGTGATGAACTGACGCATTTAAGGTTT
>CAIKKJ010000119.1 GCA_903827955.1 uncultured Verrucomicrobia subdivision 3 bacterium | reverse complement strand
TGGTGCCGGTGGTGGGACTCGAACCCACACGACTTTTTATGGTCCCAGGATTTTAAGTCCTGTGCGTCTGCCATTTCGCCACACCGGCGGGAACTTGCTGTGCTGATACAACCGGCCTTGCGATCTGTTGCCAGCTTAAATTTTACACCCCGAAGGTTATTATGGAAATCTGAGTTTGCCAATAAAATGAACTGGTGGGCTGGTGGTATGAGTGTTTTTTTCAGCGTCTCCTGACCATTTGCAATCTCTCATCTTACGGAAATAAACTGATTTGGTTGTGGACTTCCATGTGCGTGGCCTCATCCTGAAATTTATCAAACCAGAACATTCGCCGATTAATCTACTGGGGAAATTTTTATTTCAACGGTCGGCTTTGTGGGAGCAGCGTCATAAAACCATTATTCTGCTTTTGGCGGTTGCGCTGGGATTGTCGGTTGGTGCCATCGCTGTGGGTTTGATTCTGTTGGATAATTCCCGCCATTAAATTTGTCGCATTTATCAACATCCTCATTGAAAATCAAGAGACCTTGGAATACCTCACTGAAACCGGTGTCTGGTCAAAACAACCATCAGAAGCGAAACGTTTCGCCAACAGCCGGACGGCGTTCCGTGCCGCAAAGCAGGAGGCGGTCGGAAAATTTAATGTGGTTGGTCATATTCCGACGACACAACAATTCATAAATTTACAACACGGACGTGGAGTTGGTAGCGCTGAATTGGCTGCAGTGTGAAAAGGTCAAAGTCCGCGGACGCCAACCATGCGCTGGGTTTCCACGCACCAAACTTTGAGCCGGAGGCAGCGGAAAATTTCCATTGGATTAAGGGAAGTGGTTTTGGCTGCGCGTAATTCGGGGATGGCGCGATAGGTTTCCGGCAGCCGGTAAAACGGAATGCGATGGTTTAAATGATGGATGTGGTGGTAGCCGATGTTGCCGGTGAACCAGGCCATCACGGCGTTCGTCTGGAGATAGCTGGAAGATTCAAGTGCCGCGCCTTCATAAGTCCAACCAGCCTTGTCTTTAAAAACCACATTGGGAAAATTGTGCTGCGCATAAAAAAGATAGCTGCCCAGCGCGCAGGCAATGGTGAACGGCAACAGCACCGTTAGACCGAGTGCAACCCAGCCGAAATGAATTCCCACCGCCAGCACCAGCGCCAGATGAACCAACAGGGCCAGGAAACTGTCATAATGTTTACGCGGTGAATTAATCAGGGGGATGATGATCATGCCAAGAAAAAATACCACGACATAGCCGAACAGGATGGTGAGCGGATGCCGCATCAAAAGATATTTGAAACGGTCGCTGGTTGAAGATTTTTGATACTGTTCCCGCGTCATGACGGGATAGGAGCCGATGTTGGCGCTGCGCAATTTACAATTGTGGGCATGATGGTAATCATGCGAACTGCGCCAGATGGTGCTGGGGCAAAGGACGAAGATGCCGAAAACCCGCATGAAAAATTCAGCCGGCTTGGATCGCGGCAGGATGGCACGATGCTGCTGATCGTGGTAAATGACGAATAGCCGAACCAGTAGCAGCCCTAGCAGCGGGCTGAAAAAAAAACGCGCGGCAAGTGGAAAAGCGGGGAGGGTTCCCACGGCGGCGGCGATGAGCAACACTGTGCTGGATAGGATGCACCACCAGCTCTTCAGTGGATTATCTTTGGCGAAAGCCTTTGTGCGAAAGTGAAGAGTTTTATCGGATTGCATGTTCGAGTGTCTGTCGAAGCATCTCCGGTGGTCGGCAAGGGGTCAACGAACTTCGCCAAATATTTTCAGCGCATGCGCCAGGTGATGCGTGCTTTGTCGAGATCGTAGGCGGACATTTCCATTTTCACGCGGTCGCCAACGGTCAGGCGCACAAAGCGTTTGCGCATCTTGCCGCAAATGGTGGCGAGGACGAGGTGCTTGTTATCGAGTTCAACGCGGAACATGGTTCCCGGCAAAACGACTTTCACGCAACCTTCGACTTCAATGTGGTCTTCCTTCATTCGAGAAATAAAAAAGGCGGGGTTCGGTTCACCCGAACCCCGCCGTGAAATTGATTTCTGTCAATTAGGCTTAGTAGCGATTACGACCGCCGCCACCGCCGCCACCGCCGAATTCACGGCGACCACCACCACCACCACCGCCGGCCGGGCGTTCTTCACGCGGGCGGGCGACGTTGACTGTCAACGCGCGGCCGTCCATGTCTTTGCCGTGCAAACCTTCGATGGCCTTCTGGGCTTCATCGGCGCTGCTCATGGTCACGAAACCAAAGCCACGCGGGCGGTTGGTCATGCGATCCATCATCAGGTTGGTTTCGGTAACCGTGCCGAACGCGGCGAACGCGTCCTGCAGGTCGTTTTCAGTGGTATTGAAGGAAAGATTTCCAACGAATAGTTTATTGCTCATGTGATGTTTTACTGTCCTAGACTGACCGTGCTTTAACCAGACTGTTTCCGTTAATCGGATTTCAAATCATCACTGAAACTAAGTTCACTTGAAGATTTACCATGCCGTGAAAGAGACAAGCTATCTAACAGACAGGGCAACCTTCGCAGTTTCCCACGGAATAGCAACGACAATCATTAAGTATTTTTTGTGTTCCATAGCCGGCTCCAGTAATAATTTCCAGCATCCGCAAACTTATCGGCGGTTTTGAAATTCAAAACCAAATCAACTCAGGCCGCTGTAACATAAAAAATAAGGCGCGAAGTGAAAGCTTCGCGCCTTGTTCTTTAAAATTAAGGCGAAAATCAGGCTGCCGGACTGGCTTCGGTTTTCCACGCTTCGATTTTCTCGATGCGTTGGCGGCGTTTACTGCCCTGCAATTCGGCCTCCACTTCGTCGCCGACCTTGTGGTTGAGCAAGGCCATCGCCACGGGAGTGAGATAGCTGATGATGCCTTTATCCGGATTGGAATCCCAGGCGCCGAGAATCGTGAACGTCTCGCGCTGGCCGGATTCCAAATCCGTGGTCTGCACAATCGTGCCAGGAGCCACGACGTCGGTTTTGACGTTGAGAAAATCCTGACCGCGTGCGCGGTTGAGGGCGGCTTCGAGATCTTCCTTTTGGCGCATGAGAATTTTCTGCATCTCCTTTGCCGCCTTGTATTCGTGGTTCTCTCGCAAGTCGCCGTAACTGCGGGCGATGGCGATTTCCTTGGAGTTGGCGGGGATTTTTTTCTCGACGATTTCCTGATACTCAACGCGGCGGCGTTCGAGGCTTTCCCAGGTGACCAGCAAGGCGGTGTCTTGTTTGGTTTGCTCGCCGGTGATGAGCGATTGCACCGCGGGGTGCGCTTTGACAAGCCGCGCGAGGAGCGAGCGTTTGTCCATGTCGTCAAACACCGGTGACAGTTTCAGGGCACGGGTCAGGTCTTTTACGATCTCGATGTCAGCGGTGGCCGTCAGCTCGGCGATGAGCGCCTGATCTTCGAGGATGAAATCGCGCAGGCGGTTGGAGCGACGTTCATTGAACTGGTCGCGCTCCATCGCGGTGAGCATGGCGCGGAAAACTTCCGGGCCGAGGATGTCCACGAAATCTTCGTTGCGTTCCTTGGCGAACCAGAGCAACAGTTCGCTGCTGGCAGCGTGCTGGTTGATGAGGCGGGCGAGTGTTTCCTTGAGCAGGTCGAGCTTGCCGTTGTGGGTGAGGAGGCTGACGATTTCCTTGGCGAGCTTGCAGGAAACGAGGTTCAGTGCGCTGCGCAGCACTTCCACCCATTTTTCCGGATTGGCAGTCTTGAACGATTCGAGCGCGCGATGATGTTTCGCGGCGGGAACGGCTTCGAGCAGGACGCTGAATTTGATTCCCTCTTGTGCCCAGATTTGCGCGGCGGAAATTTCCCCGGCCACCACCTGTGCGGTGGTGTCGGCCCGCAGTTCATCGCGCATAAAAATCGCTTCGAGCGCTACCGCCGGTTGAGTGCGTTGGTGCGAAGTGATGTCGGCATTCAGCACGGCAATGACTTCATTTGCCGCTGTCTGCTTGTCTTTTAAATCGGGGACGGCCTTGATAATCTCGGCCACGATGAGGATGCGTGCCTTCAGACCTTTCGCCGCGCGAAAATCCGCCAGCACGCGGTCTTGCAAGGAAGTTTCCTGTGCCTGATAGACGACCGGCTCGGTTTTTTTCGTGGGGACGATGAAATGTCCGTCTTTTTTCATCTCGCGTTTGGCGGTTTCCCACCATTTTTTATAATCATCGGCGATGACGTCGGGCACGAGCACAGATTGGATTTGGTCGGCAGTCGCCTTGCCGTCAAAACTATTCAAAACCAGTTTGATGAGGTCGAGATGGTGTGCCGCGAGATGGCGGACAGCGTCGAGGTCGGCGGCTTTCCGCGCGAGAATGTGATTCTTGGGAATTGGCTTGAGCTGCTCTGCCGCGAACGACAAATCCATCGTGTGCCCGGCCTTGCTATTGAAATCAATGGTGAAACGTGCAAAGACAGTATCCACCGCCTTGATTTTCCCGAAGCCCCAGCTGCGGTGCGAGCAGCAGCCGCCATCCACCAGGTGTGTGAGCGGCTCGACGTGCTTGCCCTCGATTTTTCCCGCTGCCGCCAATTTTTCGAATTCTTCTCTCATAATTAATTTTTAATCTCGCGTCCCGAAATCAGGTTTCCCACATTAAACGAATTGAACGACCAAAATCCAAGACAAATTGCGGCCAGAGTGCTCTCCCAGCGATTGACCAGCCGCGAATACACCGAAACTCTGCTCGAAACCGCACTCGCCACTGCGCAACTTTCGCCCGCCGACCGCGGTCTCTGCCATGAACTTGTCTGCGGCATCGTCCGCTGGCAAGTCACGCTCGATCGGCTCATCGCCCGCAAGACTGACCCCGCCCGCGAACTGCGCCCGGCGTTGAGAAATTTTCTGCGGCTCGGCCTCTACCAGATTTTCTGGCTCGATCGTATTCCGCCGCACGCCGCTGTCCACGAAACTGTCGAACAGACCAAGCGCGCCGGCTACCACTCGCAGGCTGGTCTTATCAACGCCGTGCTCCGCGCCTATTTACGCGAGATGGACGAGATAAAAAAAATTCTCGCCGACATGAAAATTTCCCAGCCCGCGCTCGGCTGGTCGCATCCCGAATGGCTCGTGGAAAAATGGCGTGTGCAGTTCGGTGATGAAAAAATGCGCGCCCTGTTGGAATGGAACAACACGCCGCCCAAAACTTATGCCCGCGTCAACACGCTCAAGGCTGAAGTCAGCAAGCTCGTCGAACGCTGGCGCGAGGAAAATGTGGAATACGATTTCCTCACCCGCGACTGGACCGGCGAGAACCTGGCATTTGAATTAAAGTCGCATCCGCCGCTGAATTCCCTAGGCAGCTTTCGCGACGGCTGGTTTTATCTTCAAGACCCCAGCACACTGCTCGCACCCGCATTGCTCGGTGCGCAGCCCGGCGAAACAATTTTGGATGTGTGCTCTGCGCCCGGCGGTAAAACGACCTTCATCGCGCAACTAATGAACAACGAAGGAAAAATTGTTGCGAGCGACCACGATGCCAACCGTCTGAAATTGGTGAAAGAAAATTGCACCCGCCTCGGCGCGACCTGTGTGCAAACGGCTGCGCTCTCAGCCATCAACCATCAACTTTCCACCCGCTACGATCGCATTCTGATTGACGCGCCGTGTTCCAACACTGGCGTCATGCGCCGCCGCGTGGATTTGCGCTGGCGGATTTCCACCGATGAAATCATGCGCCTGCAAAAAACGCAGCTCGAGTTGCTTAGCCAATCCGCGCCGCGCTTGAAGTCCGGCGGAATGTTGCTTTACAGCACTTGCAGTCTTGAGGTGGAGGAAAACTTTGAAGTCGTGAAACAATTTCTCGCCGCGAACCAAAATTTCAAACTGCTCTCCGGACGCCAACTGTTGCCGTTCACCGATGGCGTGGACGGCGCGTATGTGGCGCAGCTCGTGAAAATATAAAACTATTCATTGCCACTGGCTCCAAAAGTTTTCAAAACTCTGCCCCTCGCGGACAAACCGCAAACCTTTTTCGTCATGCCAGCAAACCGCTGCGTGGCCGTGGGAAAATCTCGTCTCCCACGGGATGTGATACGCGCCGGCGTCCAGCCAGATCAAATGATCGCCGGCCTTGAGCGAGCGCGGCAGCGGAATTCGCGCAAGCTGGTCGAACGCCATGCATGTCGGGCCGCAGACCGCAGTGAGAACTTCTTTGCCGCTGCGTTCTGGCAACGTGAGCAGCGCGTGCTGTTCCCAAATGGAAGTCAGTGCATTCATTGTCCGTCCGCCGTCGCAGATCAGTTGGCGCAAGCCGCGGCGTTCTTTCACGTCGAGAATTTTTACCACGAGCGCGCCGCTGCCCGCGCTGACGAAACGACCATTTTCCAACCAGACTTCGCGCAGTCCCGGAAATAATTTTGCCGACTGCCGCAGCATTTTTGCAAATGAGCGCAGGCCGAACTCGCCGTCATAAACTTTGCCGCCGCGCGAAAGGACATGCTGCACCGGAACGCCGCCGCCGAGGTCGAGATGCCGTGGACTGAACTTCGCCGCGCGGCAAATCTCCGCAACCTCGGCGATGGCTCGCTCGTAAATCGCTACGGAAGAAACATTCGTGCGCAAATGAAAATGGACGGTTTCCGTCCGAACTTTTTCCCGCAGCAGTTTTTTCAACGCCGCCACCGCCTCTTCCGGCGTGAAACCAAATTGCGTCGGGAACTGCGGGTTCTCGGGATCAAATTCTTCGCCGGTCAAAATGCGCACGCCGCAACGCCAGTTGAATTTTTTTGCGAGCGGCAGCAACGCGACGAGTTCGGCGGGCGAATCAAAGTTTGCCGAAAGCTCGCGCAAAGAAAATTTCGGCAGCCATGAGTGTTTGGCCGGGCCGTTGACCAAAATATTTTCGGGCGCAAAAACTTCGGCCAGCGCGGCGCGCAATTCAAATTCGCTCACCACCTCTATGCCCCGGTTTTGCTCGCGCCACCAGCGGAGCAGGGGAGCGACCGGCTGCGTTTTGCAAGACAACCAGTTTTGAATTTTTAGTTTTGAATTTTTAGTTCCAAAACCTGCCGCCGCGAAAGTGTTTTCAAGTTCAAAAATTCTTTCTGCAATCGGTTGCGCGGAAAAAATGTAAAGCGGTGTGGCTGGAAAAAGCGAAAGCGCCTCGCGAACGAGGCGCTTCCAGGATTGAATCGATTCCGGCGCGTGGCCGAAGTTGAGCGGAGCCGGAGTCTTCATGTTGGCGAGTCCGGCGCGGACTTCACATCCCCATGATCTGATAGCCGCCGTCCACGTAAAGCACCTGACCGGTGATGCTCGCCGCGCCGTCGCTGGCGAGGAACGCACCCGTCGCACCAAGTTCGTCGGTGGTGCAACTGCGCTTGAGCGGGGCGTGCGCTTCGTAGTGCTTCATCATTTCGCCGAAACCGGAAATGCCGCGCGCGGCGAGCGTTTGCACGGGGCCGGCGCTGATGCAGTTGACGCGAATCTTTTTCGGGCCCAAATCGTAGGCAAGGTAACGCGTGCTGGCTTCGAGTGCGGCCTTGGCCACGCCCATGACGTTGTAATGCGGCACGACTTTTTCCGCGCCGTAATAGCTCATCGCCACGATGCTGCCGCCATCGGTCATCAACGGTTCAGCGGCGCGGGCGAGGGCGACGAGTGAATACGCGCTGACATCATGCGCCACCCGAAAGGCTTCGCGGCTGGTGTTCACGAATTTACCTTCGAGCGCTTCCTTTGGCGCGTAGGCGACGGAGTGCAGCAGCAAATTCAACTTGCCGAATTTTTCGCCGACGGCTTGGAAGACGCTGGCGATGTCTTCATCCTTCGTCACGTCGCACGGCAAGAGCAAGGTGTCCGAGCCGAAGGTGGCTGTGAGTTCGGTGACGTTTTCCTTGAGGCGTTCGCCCTGGTAAGTGAACGCGAGTTTTGCGCCTTCGCGCGCCCATGCCTGCGCGATGGCCCAGGCGATGGAGCGTTTGTTGGCGACGCCGAAGACGATTCCAGTTTTTCCTTCAAGTAGTGGCATAAAAGTTTTTTAGTTGAACGGCGGCAAGGTTAATTCTTTTTCGCCCATGCGCGCAAAGAAAATTCACCACACCTCCACCGGCCCCTTCGGCACGGGAATGTGTTCGCGCGTGGTTGAGGCCGGGTCGCGCATGAACGACGCCACCATCGGCGCGGGCGCGAAACGCGGGAGCAATTCACCCGCGTCGTCGAGAAATTGTCCGCGCCAGCGAATATAGTTTTCCAAAATCTCATCGAACTGCGCTTTGGTGGCGACCTGCACCACCTTTTTGTTGAACTCGTGGCACGGGCCGAAGCGCTTGGCATACCACGGCGCGACTTTGCGGAACATCCGGCAGCCGAGTTCCTCGCCAAACACTTCGATCATCAAATCCAGATGCCGGCACATCACGCGGATGCGTTCAGAGAAATTGGCTTCCGGCGGCAGCTCGCCGGTCCGCACGAATTGCAACGTCCGCTGAAAAATCCACGGATCGTAAAACGCGCCGCGCCCGATGCTCACGCCGGCGCAACCGGTCTCGTCGAACATCTTTTTCGCGGCCTGCGGCGTCACGATGTCGCCGTTGCCGATGACGGGAATGGTTTTCACCGCGGCCACTACTTTGCGGATGCCGGACAAATTCACCGTGCCGCCGAAACCTTGTTCACGCGTGCGACCGTGGACAAAAATGGCGGCGATGCCGGCGTCTTCCAGCGCGCGGGCTAAATCCGGCGCGGTCAAATTATCGTCGTCCCAGCCGAGACGCATTTTGGCGGTGACGGGAATTTTCACCGCGTTGACCATGCCGCGAACGAGCGCGGCGGTCTTGTCGAGTTCCGTCATCATCGCCGAGCCGCCGCCGATCTTGACGACTTTTTTCACGGGACAACCCATGTTGATATCCACGGACACTGCGCCTTGCGCCTCGACCATGACGGCGGCATCGCGCATTTCTTCCGCCACGCTGCCGAAGAGTTGCACGGCGAGCGGCGAATCAGCGGGGCAGGTTTCGATGAGCTTGAAGGCCTTCGCCTTTTTTTCCAAAAGCGAGCGCGCGTTCACCAAGTCCGTGGTGCACAGGCCCACGCCGCCGACCTCGCGCACGACGAGGCGGAAGGGCAGGTTGGTGTAGCCCGCCAGCGGCGAGAGAAACAGATTGGACGAAAGCTGGAGCGAACCAAGACGCATCGCGGCCATGATAGCGGAACGGGAACGTTGCGAAAGCGCAATGGAATCTCCGCCCAACCATTTCCCAAGCCCAGGAGGAGATGACTCCGCGCATGTTGGTAACTCCCTTTCGGCTGGCGGTAATCTCCTTTTGGTCGCCGGTAATTACCGCGCGCACTTTGGTAACTCCCTTTCCGCTGGCGGTAACTCCCTTTTGGTGGGCGGTGATCATCTTTCATTCGGCGGTAGTTCCCTTGGACGCGTTGGTAACTCCCTTTCGGCGGATGGTGATTACCAACGCCCGCTTGGTAACTCCCAACGCGCTGGCGGTAACTCCCAAACCCAAAAATGTAACTCCCAAAGCCGCTTTGGGAGTCAAAAACCCGCGATTTTGATTAAAAACCCCCGTTTTGACCGTTTTGGCCGGTCGGGAAGGCTAAAGGCCACCCGCTGGCAATGACCTGCGGTGTTTGCCCCAATCCACCTTACGCCCTGCCTTAGGTAGGGACGGACCGCTGGGCCGTCCCCGCCCGCGCTTTCCTTTTCTTGGCGGGCGGTTTTTGGGATTCCGCTGGCTTAAAACGGGGAAGCGCCAGCGGAAGGACGCCGCCGCGCAGCGTCCCTACCGGTGACCGATGGCCAAACAAACGACAGCTAACGCCTCAACCCGCCTTGACCAGCGCCTTGCGGAGCGCGGTGAACACCCGCGTCAACGAGACCGGCTGGCCGGGCTTGGGCCACGGCTCACCGTTCATCCGCACCCAAAACTGCCGGCTGCGGGCAAACGGCACCCGCGCCAGCTGCACCTTGAGATTTTTGTTCCGAGAATAATCCTTGATAGAAATTCGCAAGTCCGCTTTCATTGAACCACACTAAATAAAGGCCAAAGTGAAATCAACCGTGCACGCATCCGTGCATACACGGCGGCCGAATACTAGTTAGG
>CAIKKJ010000118.1 GCA_903827955.1 uncultured Verrucomicrobia subdivision 3 bacterium | reverse complement strand
GCGTAGCACGCGCTGGCGTCGAGGATGACGGCGGTCTTGTCTTTGAGCGAAACGACTTCCACAACCTTGGACTGGACCGCAAGGTTCTCGTAGCCGACGAACTTCGTGGGCGTGGTGGTCTCGATTTGCGAGAGCGAAATGACTTCCTTCTTCTGCGCGGCTCGGGCGCGGGCACGCTGTTCTTCCATCAACTTCTCGAAGCCTTCCTTGTCCACGGTCAGGCCGCGTTCACGAGCCATCAACTCGGTGAGATCAAACGGGAAGCCGTAAGTGTCGTAGAGTTTGAAAGCGAAGTCGCCAGAGATTTGCGTTTGCGTTTCGGGAGCACGCCCGCCCCGGGCGTCGTTTCCCGCGCCCTCGCGGGAAACCTCGGTTGCGTGGACTGCAACCGGCACATCAGGAGTCCACAGCCACGGATAATTCTCCGTCAGGGGGACAACCCCGTTGTCCCAAGGATTACGGCAAATGTAATGAAACTTTTCTTCCAAGTCGGCGCCTCCACGCATGAGCCGATCGAAAGACTCTTCTTCCCAAACATGAACACCGGTGACTTTTGCCGCTTTGTTAATCTTGTGCGCGGTCGTGGACTTGATCCCGTGCATGATTTCACCAAGTGAATAAAACACGGGCTTGCCGTCTTTGTCCTCTTCTTTGATTTGCGGTTCAAAAAGAATGTGCGCGTGGTCGGGCATCACACACGCAGCGAAAAGCTGATACTGACGATGGGTGTGGGCGTAAAGAATGCTTTCCAAAACAATGTCGCGCTCGGTGGGAGTTAGTTGAAGGCGCTCACGCGTGGAAAACGTGACCATGTATTTGCCCCACGGGCGCTCGAAGTGCGGGAGGCGTCTTTTTGAATATTTTGATCCTTGGTTGTTGATCGCCTCACCGCCGACCGCGAGGGCGCGGTCGGCTGCGCCCGAGGCGGGCGCGCTCCCGGACAGCTTCGCTATCTCGTCATTGAAGAGTTCGATGCCCCGATCCAGTGTCTTGTTAAAGGCCTCTTCCTCGCGCTGAATCGTTTCCTGAACGATTTTCTTCTTGGCACGGATTTCGGGGAAAACATCGCCGAAGTTTTCGGCCACGACGTCCACGAGTTTGTAGAAGAATGGTTCGCGGAAGCCGAGGGTGCGTCCGTAGCGCACGGCGCGGCGCAGGATGCGGCGCAGGACGTAGTTGCGGTCGTTGTTGCCGGGCTGGATGCCGTCGGCGATGGAAAAACTCAACGTGCGGATGTGGTCGGCGATAACGCGGAATGCGACGTCCACTTTCTCCTGCTCGGTGTCGCCGGTGCTGCCGGCTTTCGGGAGCGTGGAGCCGTATTTCTTGCCGCTCAATTTTTCGATGGCGTCGAAGATGGGGCGGAAAATGTCGGTTTCGTAGTTGGAAATCTTGGCGTTCTGGAAATCGGTCAGGTTCTTGGTGCCCTGGATGATGCTGGTGACGCGCTCGAAGCCCATGCCAGTGTCCACGTGCTGCGCCGGCAGCGGGCTGAACGTGCCGTCGGGATTGGCGTTGTATTGGATGAAGACGTTGTTCCAGATCTCAATGCAGCGGGCGTCGGAGCCGTTGACGAGTTTCGCGCCGGAGATTTGTTCTTCCACGCTGGTTTCGCGGGGACCGGGGCGGAGGTCCACATGGATTTCGGTGCAGGGACCGCACGGGCCGGTTTCGCCCATCATCCAGAAATTATCTTTCTTGCCGCCGTTGACGATGTGGATGGCGGGATCAAGACCAACGCTGCGGAATTTTTCCGCCCAGAAATTCCACGCTTCTTCGTCGCGATCGGCGGGATCGTTCTTGTCTTTGTTCGGCTGGTAAATCGTGGCGTAGATACGTTGCGGCGGAAATTTCCAGACTTCGATGACGAGTTCCCACGCCCACGCGATGGCTTCTTTCTTGAAGTAATCGCCGAAGGACCAGTTGCCGAGCATCTCGAAGAACGTGTGGTGATAGGTGTCGAGCCCGACATCGTCGAGGTCGTTGTGCTTGCCGCCGGCGCGGATGCACTTCTGCGTGTCCGCCGCGCGGCCGGGCGTGTAAGGACATTTGGTCTGGCCGAGAAATATCGGGACAAACTGATTCATGCCGGCGTTCGTGAACAAAAGATTCGGCGAGTCCGGCATCAGCGAGGACGACGGGACAATGGTGTGCTGCTTCGACTTGAAGAAGTCGAGGAACGACTGGCGGATTTCATTGCCGGAAGGAATGCGTGCGGTGCTCATCTTAAAAAATTAGTCGCGAAGGTTAGCAAAATCTGGCAGCGCTAGGCGAGTTGGAATTTAGCTAGCGGCAGTTGCATTTGGAAGACGCAGCCAGGTGGGGAAATTACTTGCCAGAATCCGCGGCGCGATGAAGTATCTAATTGTTCAACGGTAAACAGACACGCGCCAACAATAACTCCATGGTTCAGTCCGGAAAACAACCCGCCATCGGACAGATAAAATTGGCCGCCACCTGGCGTTCAAAGGTTTTCAACTACGGATTTGCGGTAGCGGTGACTGGCTTGATGCTGGCTTTGCGTTTGAGCCTGACGAGCTGGATTCACGACCGCCCACTACTGATCCTGTTCATCCTGCCCATTATTTTCAGCGCTTATGTGGGCGGGCTGGGGCCGGGGCTGCTGGCCACAGGCTTGTCAACCGTGGGGGTCTATTTTCTTGTGCTCACGCCGACGCATCGCTTCTGGTTTGAAGGGTCAGCGGACTTGTGGCAACTATCCATACTGGTGTTGATCGGCCTACTGATCAGCCTTCTGATTGAGGCGTTGCACCGCTCGCAGCAGCGAATTGAAACCGCCGGCCAGTTGCACGGCGTGACGCTGGCCAGCATCGGCGACGCGGTCATCACAACAGATAGTTCCGGCCACATTACGTTTCTGAACGGCGAGGCGGAACGCCTGACGGGTTGGACGAGTGCCGAGGCCTGCGGCCAGCCGTTGCCGACAGTTTTTCACATCGTCAACGAGGCCACGCGGGAGCCGGTGGAAGACCCGGTAAAAAAAGTTTTTCGCAACAACGGGGCGGTGGGGCTGGCCAACCATACGGTTTTAATTTCCCGGCAGGGCGCGGATTTCGTCATTGATGACAGTGGTGCGCCGATCCGCAACCCACAGGGAAAAATCATCGGCGTGGTGCTGGTGTTCCGGGACAACACGGAGAAAAAGCACGCCGAGGATGCGGTGCGGGAATCGCAGGCGCTGTATCATTCGCTGGTAAACCAGATGCCGACCGGCGTCTTCCGCAAGGATGCGACGGGCCGGTATGTGTTTGTGAACAAATTTTTCTGTGACTTGCGCCAAGCGACGCCGGAGATGTTTCTTGGAAAATTACCCGCCGAGCTGCCGGCGATGGAAAATCCTTTCAAGGAACAGGCGGCGAACCATCACGCCCGGATCATGCAGAGCGGTTGCACGATCGAGGTGCTGGATGAATATCGCCGCGCGGACGGCGAGAAATTATTTTTTCAGGTGGTAAAGACACCGGTGTTCAATGCCGAAGGACAGGTGGTCGGCTCGCAGGGGGTGCTGTTCGATGTCACGCAAAACAAGTTGATTGAAGAACGCCTGGGCGAAGTCATCAAACACACCCAATGCATCGTCCATTCAGGCGAAGTCACGGGGCCGCCCGGCTGGGAACAACATGCGCTCGACGACCATTCGCCCTTCGTCTGGAATTTTCCCGTCATCAACCCGGAAGCCGCCCAGACCCTGCTGCCATTGGACCTGCGGCCGGGCGAGGCCTATGAACAGGGCTGGACACGCAGTTGCCTCCCGTCCGACCACATCCAAATGAATCATCATTCCGGACAGGCGCTGCTCACGGGAGCGCCGATTTACTGGAATGAATTCCGTTGCACGGATAAAAACGGGAAATTGCACTGGATGCTGCAACAAGTCCGGGTCATAAAGATTGCGGAAAACCGCTGGCAGATTTTTGGCATCACCACCGATGTCACCTCGCTGAAAACCACCGAGGAACTCTACCGCACCTTGTTCAACCTGTCGCCCGCCGGATTTCTGCGCCAGGATGAACACGGCAAAATCATTGATGCGAACGCGGTGCTGTGCCAGCTCACGGGCTATGCCCGGGAAGAAATCATTGGCCAGTCAACCGAGATGTTTGCCCTGCCACAAAACGCAAAACTGGCGGCAGCACATCGCGAAAAAATCCTGGCCGGCGGCAGTCATATGCATGAGGTGGAAAACCGGACGCGCGACGGGCGAAATTTATTCGTCAAGATTGTAGAAACCTGCGTGACATTTCCCGACGGGCACAAGGAAATCCTCTGCAACGTGACGGACATCAGCAGTCGCAAACAGGCGGAACTTTTGATGGAACAGCAGAAGCAAATCCTCGAAATGATCGCCACCGGACGGTCGCTGACCGATTCGCTGACCGCGTTGTGCCGCCTCGTCGAATCACAACAAGCAGGCTCGCTCGCCTCGGTGCTGCTGCTGGATGCGGATGACAAACATCTCCGGCACGGCGCGGCCCCCAATCTGCCGGAAGAATATTGTAACGCGATTGACGGCGTGGAAATCGGCCCAGCCGTGGGCTCCTGCGGCACGGCGGCCTTCCTCAAAAAACCCGTCTTCGTGGCGGACATTGCCACCGATCCGCATTGGAAAAATTTTTCCACGCTCGCGGCCAAATTCGATCTGCGCGCCTGCTGGTCCACGCCCATCTTCAATTGGTCCGGAAACTTGCTTGGCACCTTTGCCGTCTATGCCCGGCGGCCGGGCATGCCCAGCGCACACTTGCTGGAGGTGATTGAAGTCGCCACCCACACCGCCGCCGTGGCCATCAACCGACAGCGCGTGGAACAGGCGTTACAGACGAGTGAAAACCGTTTTCACACGCTGGTGAACCTGATTCCCGATTTCATGTTCGTCAAGGACACGGACGGGCGCTTCCTGTTCGTCAACCCCGCGCTCGCGGCGTGTTATGGACAGGAGCTATCGCAAATGCTGGGGCGCACCGACCGGGATTTTCTGCCGCCAGCTTTGGTGGAACGTTTTTGCGAATCGGAAAAAAAAGTTTTGGCGACTGATCGCTTCATGACCTTTGAAGACACCGTCACCTTCCCCGATGGCAAACGCCGGACCATGACGACGAACATGGTGGCCTTTCGCAACAACGACGGCGTCGTGAGCGGCCTCGTGGGCATCGGTCGCGACATCACCGACCGCATGGCCGCCGAGGCCGAAAGCTCCAAACTTGCCGCCATCGTTGAGTCATCCGACGACGCCATCGTCGGCCAAACTCTGGATGGCATCATCACCAGTTGGAACAGCGGCGCGGAAAAGATTTTTGGTTACACCGCCGCCGAGGCCCTGGGCAAGTCATTACTGATGCTTTTCCCGAAAGACCGGATCCACGAAGAAGACATGAACCGCGAACGTATCGCGCGGGGCCAAACCGTAGAACATCTGGAAACCATCCGCGTGCGCAAGGATGGAAAACACATCCACGTCTTCATCACCATCTCGCCACTGAAGGACGCTACCGGTAAAATCATCGGCGCCGCCAAAATCGCCCGCGATATCACCAAGCG
>CAIKKJ010000117.1 GCA_903827955.1 uncultured Verrucomicrobia subdivision 3 bacterium | reverse complement strand
TGGAGGCGAGAGTCGGAATCGAACCGACGATGCAGCTTTTGCAGAGCCGTGCCTTACCACTTGGCTATCCCGCCTTTGGGGAGCCGCAAAATAAATTATTTTGGCTTCGAAGCAAGTTCAACTTTCATTGCTCGTGTCGCTCAATCAACAAAGCCAAGCTTCCGGCGACGTTTCCACACCTCGCTTGTCTTGAAAATTCCTGCTGGCGTGATGATGCCGGTGATGAGTTCGGCGGGCGTCACGTCGAAGCCCGGGTTGCGCGCGCTGCTTGTGGGGTTGGCGACGCGGAGGTATTCACGTTGGCCGCGGGTGTTGATGCCCCACGCGCCGAGCACTTCGTTTTCATGGCGTTCTTCGATGGGAATGTCGTCCCCGCGTTTCATTTTCCAGTCGATCGTGGAGCAGGGGATGGCGACATAAAATGGAATTTTATGCCGCGCCGCCAAAACGGCTTTGGTGTATGTGCCGATTTTATTCGCCACTTCGCCGGTGCGACCCAGCACGCGGTCGCTGCCGACAATGACCAGATCAATTTCTCCGCGTTGCATCAGATGTCCCGCCGCGTTGTCGGCGATGATCTGGTGGGAAATTTTTTGCTGCGCCAGTTCCCAGGCGGTGAGGGTTGCACCCTGTGAACGCGGGCGGGTTTCATCGCAGAAGACATGGAAATTTTTGCCTTGTGCCTGGGCGGCATACATCGGTGCGGTAGCAGAGCCGGTGTCCACGAACGCGAGCCAGCCGGCGTTGCAGTGCGTGAGAATCTTCATGCCGTTGCGGATCAGCTTCGCGCCATGCCGTCCAATTTCCTCGCAATGCCGTGCGTCTTCATTTGCAAATTCCTCGGCGGCGGCAAGTGCCAGTGATTGTTTCTCCGCCACGGTTTCGCCGCACGCCATTTCGCGGCGGACGTCGTTCATCGCGTTCACCGGGTCAACGGCGGTTGGGCGCGCGGCGGCCAGAGTTTTGAACACCAAGTCTACGTGCGCGGAAAATTTTTTCAGATCGCCGCCGCGAAACGCGCGTGCGCCTTGCGCGAGTCCGTAGGCGGCGGTCGCGCCGATGGCCCCGGCGCCGCGCACGATCATGTCGGAGATGGCGCGGGCGGTCTCGCGAAAATCTTTCGTGCCGATGATTTTGAATTCATGCGGCAGCAGGCGTTGTTCGATGAGCAGGACGGAGTTTTTTTGCGCGTCAAAGGCGACGGTGCGAAAGTGTTCAGTGCGGCCTCGGAGGGTGACGTTCATAATTCTTTGACGGACGCGGCTGGGCGCGGTCAGCGCGGCTTGGGTTTGAGTGCGCGGATTTTTTCGCGGAGTTCCGCATAGGCGGGCTGGGCGCGAAGTTTTTTCAAATCGGGATCTTTGGCGAGCCAGTTGAAATCACGGTAGCCAAGTTGCATCGCTTTTTCCAGCGCGTGAAATGCGCGGTCAAATTGTTCGGTGAGCGAGTAACTGCAGGCGAGGTTGTAAAATACCAGCGGATTTTCCGGCTCCAGGTCGGCGAGGCGTTCGTCCACCTTCAAGCCTTCGACGAACAGGCCGCGCTGGGTGTAGTGATCGCCCAGCAATTGCAGCGCGTCCACATAATCCGGATCGCGGCGGACGAGGCCGGCCATGAAGGCGATTTTCGTGTCCAACTCGCGCTGGCTGGTCGGGCTATTTTTTTTCTTGGGGCTGCTTTTGGGCATGCGGCGGTGGGAGTTTTTCCAAGCGGCGCAGGCAAGTCAAGCTGTCGGGCATAAAAAATTTTATCGCGGTGTGGCGCGGGTTGGCGCACAGTTAAAACTGTTTTAGAACATGAAATGTTTTGTCACCGGCGCGTCCGGATTTGTTGGCTCGAACCTTGTGCATGAACTGCTCGCGCGCGGGCATCGCGTGAAGGCGCTGCTGCGACCAGGTGCGGATGCCAGCCCGTTGCTCGGCTTGAAATATGAGCGCGTGACCGGCGACCTGCTCGATCGTCATCTGCTGGAGCGGGAATTGGAAGGCTGCGACTGGTGTTTTCACGTTGCGGCGAGCTACCAGCTTTGGATGCGCGATTACGCGCCGATGTATGCCGCGAATGTCGAGGGCACGCGCAACGTGCTCGAAGCTGCCGGCAAAGCGGGTTGCCAGAGAATCGTTTATACCAGCACCGTGGGCTGCATCGGATTGCCCAAGGAAACGGATGGAAAATTTATTCCCACGACCGAGTCCGATGTCTTGCTGGCAGACCAGTTGAGCAATCACTATAAAATATCTAAGTTCCAGGCGGAGACGGTGGCGGTGGAATTGTTCCGTAAAAAAGGCCTGCCCATCATCATCGTGAATCCATCCGCGCCCGTCGGTCCCGGCGATGTGAAGCCCACACCCACTGGACAGATCATCGTGGATTTTTTGAACCGCCGGATGCCCGCGTATCTCGAAACCGGCTTGAACTGGGTGCATGTCTGCGACGTGGTGGCCGGCCATATTCTTGCGGCGGAACGCGGACAGATTGGCGAACGCTATATCCTCGGCAACAAAGACGGCAACTGGACGATGCAGCAGACTTTTGCCGTGCTGGCGGAGCTCACGGGCATTCCCGCGCCGAAAATGAAAGTGCCGCACTGGTTCGCCTTGCGCGTGGCGGAGGCGAACGAAATGGTTTCCTTTTTCACCGGCAAACCGCCGCGCGCACCGGTGGCTGGCGTAAAGATGGCGAAATATAAAATGTGGTTCAATCCGGCCAAAGCCATCACGATGCTTGGACTGCCACAGACGCCCCCGAAAAAAGCGTTCGCGGATGCCATCGAGTGGTTCCGCATGAACGGGTATGTGAAGAAATAAACTTTTCGCAGATGAAAACTTCTGCCGTCATTTTCTTTTTAATCTTTGCCTGCCGCGTCGCATCGGCGCAGACGAACGACGCGCAAATGGATGTGAACGGCCTGCTCAATGCCGCGCAGACCTGGGCGCAACAAAATCTGGACGACGATGTTTTGCGGGCGTTGCAGGATGTTGACCGAGCGAAGGTGGCGGATTTTCTCAAGCATTATCAGGCTTATCTCAAGGGTGATTACGTTCTCGACCTCGCGCAGTTGAACGACGCAGCCGTGGCGGTGCTGCCGTTGCTCGACGCGCATGAGGAGACGCAACCGTTCGCCGCGTGGCTCCGTTCACGTTTGGATTATTTTGATGCGGCGAAACAATTGCAGACGCTCGCGCCATCCGTGCCGCTGCGCACCAACGCCGTGCCGCCGCCGAATCCGACGTTCAAGCAGGAGCAGGAAATCTGGGTGAAAAAAGTCGCGCCGCGTCCGTGGCCAAAAAATGCAGCGGAGCTGGTGCCGAAGTTGAAACCAATTTTTGCCAGCGAACATGTGCCGGAAGAACTGGTCTGGCTGGCGGAGGTGGAATCTGGTTTTGACCGGGTCGCGGAAAGTCCGGTGGGCGCGCTGGGGATGTTTCAGCTCATGCCGGCGACGGCGAAACAATTTGGCCTAAGCCTGTGGCCGTTTGACGAACGCAAACAGACTGAGCCGGCGGCGCGCGCGGCGGCAAAATTACTGCACCAGCTTTACACGCAGTTCGGCGACTGGCGGCTGGCGGTGGCGGCCTACAATTGCGGCGAGGGCAGGGTGGGGAAGACGCTGGCGCGTTACGGTGCAAAAAGCTACGCGCGCATCGCCACGCATCTGCCGGCGGAAACCCAAATGTATGTGCCGAAAGTGGAGGCGACGATTGCGTTGCGCGAGGGAATACAGATGGAAAAACTGAAGCTGCCGGGCGCGTTGTAAATTTTTTCTGACGGAGGTTATGCTGCAACACGCGGATGGAAGTGTAAATTGGTAGCGCATAATCACCTTCCCGGCGCGCCAGACGCACCACGGCCAACCGAGCCACTCTGGATCGTTACTGGTTAGAAAAATTCAATTCACTTCCTTCAGACACTCGCGCAACATTTGAGCCAGCTTGAGGGGTTGATAGGGTTTGGGCAGAAACCGGATGGTGGGGTCAGCTACGCCTTCGGGTTGGACGAGATTCAAACTATAACCGCTGGAGA
>CAIKKJ010000116.1 GCA_903827955.1 uncultured Verrucomicrobia subdivision 3 bacterium | reverse complement strand
TGCGTGGAGACGCAGAGCGTGTGGCGGTCGCTGACTTCGCCGTAGAGCGAGGGGTTTGCAGGAATCAAAACGCTTTCGATGAACGCACCGTCGGCGAGCTGCCAGAGAAATTTCCGCGTGGTGTCGCGCGAACCTTGCAGCCGGGCGAGCTTGAGCATGCCGAGGGAAAATTCCTGCCGCAATTTTTCGCGCAGCGGTTTGGCGAGGTTCGTCATCGCTTCCCAATCCGTCACGCGCTGGACGTAAAGCCAGTCCATGAGTTGCTTCACGCGATAGATGGGTTCGCCCCATTCTTTGAATCGGGCTTCGAGTTCTTCGCGGGTCAGGGATTTGATGTCGGTCGGCACGCGAATACTTTACGCGGCGCGCGGCGGCAAACCAAGCGGGGAGTGCGGTTCAATCCGTGAAGTTCTGGCGGAAGCCGGCTTCAAGGCGGTTGTAATCATCCCATTCATCGCTGCGCACGGCTTGTTGCTGACCCCGCGAAATGGTGACGACCTTGGGCACTTTCCAACGCCAATGTTCGACGTGTCCGTCGGCGAAGGAAAAATTCGCGCCACGATTGTGGCGATTCGCGGGGATGTCCCACCAGTTTCCCGCGCTCCACCAGTCCGGCTCCACGGGAATGCCAAATTCCGTGTCCATGATTTCATCCTCGTGCACTTCGAGAAACACCAGCAGCCCGGTCGGCGTGGGTTTGCGGATGCTGGTGAATTTTTTGTAATGCGGAACTTCATCCGCAATTTGTCCGGCGTAGCTTAAGCCATTCACCGACTGGCTCATGTTATAGCTGCGCAGGCGGGGAGCGGGCAGTTTGGTGCCGGTTGAAGTTTCAAGCGTGGAAGTATCGCCGGGGCACCGGTAAATGCCCAGCGACGTGTTGTATTGAAACAGCAGGCCGGCTTTGATACCCGCCGGATCAGCTTCATACGGGGCGACATTGGTGCACCAGGACGGGCCTTCGTTTCCGGGAATCGCCCGCAAGGTGGCGATATCGTAAACAAAATTGTTTGGCGGCATGAAATCAGTGTTGTCCGTGGCGTAAAGGTGAAAACATAATTCCATCTGCTTGAGATTGTTCAGGCAAAGGATGGTCTGCGCGCGGCCCTTGGCCTTGCTCAACGCCGGCAGCAGCAGCGCCGCAAGAATGCCGATGATGGCGATGACCACCAGCAGTTCAATCAGCGTGAACGCGCGGAATAATTTCCGTCGCATCGGCCGGCTGGTGAATGAAAAGCGCATGCTGATGGATGCAAAGGTATGCGCATCCGACGCGTCTGCAAACCGAATTTTAATACGTCAGCAATTCCAATTCACGGATGCCTTTGTCCGTGAGCTGCCAGCGGCTGCCGCGCCGCGCAACGAGTTTGCGGCACGGATTGGCGCTTTCAATCGCGGCGTTGACGGACAGTAGTTGAAATTTTCCCGCGCCCTTGATCTCCGACGCCGCGCGCGGCAGCAAGGCAAAGGCGATGCCGTTGTAGTTCAGCGCCACCTCGTAGCCGGCGATGCCTTCTTTTTCCGCGACGGGATTGCGCAGCGCCAGCGCCGCGTAACGTTTCACGAATGGAAAATCTTTCGCGCGAATCAGAACGCGGCATAGTTCCGTCTGCCCGCGCACAAAATCCAGCAGGCTGAATTTTTTCACGGGATTATGTTCCGCGATCAAAATTTCCCGCGCGTCGAGGCCGTTCAAATTTTGTCCGTTCCATTCACCGTGGTCATTGCGTTCGCCGGCGGAATTTTTTTTGAACCAGCCCGCAAAGTTGTCGTTCACCAGCAGGTTCAATTCAAAATGGACGTGCGCGCGGTCTTTGCCGATGGTCTCGGCGCTGGACGTGCGGCCCATCGTGCCGATGACCTGGCCGGCTTTCACGGCGTCGCCGATTTTTAACCCGGGCGCCACTTCGCTCAAATGCGCGTAGGTGGAATAAATTTCCAACCCTTCCACAATGTGGCGAACGACAATATATTTTCCGTAGTTCGACAACCCCGCCTTCGTGCTGAAATACATCACCGTGCCATCGGCCGTGACCATCACGGGATCGGTCGGCTCGCCGCGCCGGTCGGTGTGCAAATGCAAAATATCCAGGCCCTCGTGCATCCGCGTGGCGGAGTTCCGCACGCAGCCGAAGCTGCCGCTCGTCCACGGTTTATCGGCTGCGGTGGGCGCAAAAAATTTCAGCTCATGCCCCGCTTCGTAAAGCGCGTGGTTGGCCGTGGGAAATTGAAACGGCGTCTGCGCAAAAATGCTGGTGCTGGAAAAAAGCAGCGCCGCGAGCAGCGGGCGGCGGAAGTTTGGAAAAATCATTTTACCGGCCCTGCGTGAATCAGCTTGGAAGTGTTATTGAGTCCTTCGACGAATTTTTCCACCTCCTCGCGCGAGGCGTCCGGCGTGAAGGTGAGCGTGCCGTCGGCGATGCGGCGGCTGATGAGTGGCGCAGCCAGCCAGCGCCCGTCGGCGATCTTGTCGCCCCATTGGCCGAAGATGGCGAGATGTTTGCCCGGATTGCCCGCTGTGGCCTGTTCCAGCATCCACGCGCCGGTCTCGTCGAATTTCACGCACACGGCAAACCCTCCCGGCGTCTCGAGCAATGTGGCGGCAATCAAATTCACCTCGGTCAGCACCGGGTCTTCGCCGATGGTCACGGCCACGGGCGACGAACGCAGCAGCGAAATGGTCTGGGTTTTGCCCGGCAAGGTCACGGGAGATTCCACGTGAATGCGAATGCCGCCGACCTTTTCAATTTTCTTTTTGTGCGTCATGCAGCCGCTCGCCGCCAATATCAGCAACAAATAAAGATTGAATCGGCGCGCGCAAATACTCATATTCAAAACAAAATCGCAACCCGCGAAAAAATGTAAAGACACTTATGGGACAACAACACAACCGATCCGAACATAAAAAACGCCGCAAGGCCTACATCAAGCGCAAAAAAGCCGTCGTCAAGACGAAGAAGGCCGCCAAGAAAAAGTAACTGCGCCAACATCATCACCAAGGCCGTCCCCAGTGGACGGCCTTTTTATTTTTACAGCTGGCGCAACGCACCGCTGGCGTCGAGCGCCACGACGAAGTTGAAAATATCCCGCTGCGCGCAGAATGCCACGTCATCGCGCAGGTCGGGATTCGCGAGCAAGCGGCGGCCGTTTTGGGAATTGCCAATGGCCGAGGCTAAGTCGGTGGTTGCAGGTTGCAGGTTGCAGGTTGCAGGTTTTCCAACAACACTTTTGCCGCCAGCACATCTTCATCCGCCACGCCGTCACCCGTGCCGGCGCAGACCAGCAATACTTCTGCAAAATTTTTCTGCCGTAAAAAATCCGCCGTCGCGGCGAGATTCAAAAAAGAACCCGCCAGCACGCACTGCGCACCCGCGCAGGCGCGCAAGGCGCGCGTGCCGTTGGTCGTGGTGCTGATGATGGTGCACCCGCGAATTTTTTCCGGCGTGAACTCGCGTGGCGAATTGCCGAAATCAAAATCAATCCCGCCGGATTGCGCGGCGCGGATGCGCACGCCGTCGCGTTCGCCGGCGAGCAGGGCGGCGGGAAATTGTTGCTTGAGTGCCACGGCCTCGGAAATTTCGCTGGCGGGAATGATTTTTTCCGCGCCGTGATGCAGCGCGGTCACGAACGTGCTCGTTGCTCGCAAGATGTCGAACACCACGCAGACCGTGCGGCGCAAATCGCGCTGGGCGAGCGCGGGCAGTTCGGCGGGGGAAAGAATCGTTTCGATTTTCATGCGCGGACGACGGCGGTGGGATGATCGAAATTATTTTTCGTCCGCCGGAAAATTCAACCGCTCGGCCACGGAAAATTGAAACATCCGTTTCTGCATCCAGCGCACGGCAAACAAATCGTAGAACGCCGCGAAGGCCCGGTTCCACACGCCATAATGGCTCACGCCGGCGGCGCGCGGGTGATGGCGCACGGGGATTTCCGTGATGCGATAGCCTTCGATCTTGATGAGCGTGGGCATGAAACGGTGCATGCCTTTGAAAAATTTCAGGTCGGCCACGCACTCGCGGCGGAACATCCGGTAGCCGCACGCAGAATCGGTCACGGTCTCGTGCGTCATCCAGTTGCGGATGCCGTTGGCTATCTTGGATGACAACTGGCGGATGACGGAATCGCCCTTCGCGCGGCTGGCCTTGCGGTTACCGCAGACGCAGTCGGAATTTTTTATCGCGTCCAGAAATTGCGGCAGGTCGGCGGGATCGTTCTGCAAATCCGCGTCGAGCGTGGCGATATATTTGCCGGTGGCGTTTTTGATGGCGGCCCAGACGGCGGCGGACTGGCCGGAATTTTTCGCTAGCCGCACGGCTCGGATGCGGGAATCTTTCGCGCCCAGCTCGGACAAAATTTCCCACGAGCAGTCGCTGCTGCGGTCGTCGGTGATGACGATCTCGTAGGAAATTTTCAACGGGTCGAGCGCGGCGCGGATGGCGGTGACGAACGGCGCGAGGTTTTTTTCCTCGTTGTGACAGGGCGCGACGACGCTCAAGGTGACAGGTTCGGCCATGCGAAATCAGTAAGTGATGATGGAACGCACGGGGATGCCGGAAAGTTTCTGGCGGCCGTTCAAAAATTTCAACTCGATGAGGAACACGGCTTCCAAAATATTTCCGCCGAGTTTTTGCACGAGGCTCACGGCGGCGGCGGACGTGCCGCCGGTGGCGAGTAGATCGTCAACGAGCAAAACGCGCGCGCCGGGTTTCAACGCGTCAACGTGCATGGCCACGGTGGCATGGCCGTATTCGAGCGCGTAGTCCTGTTCAAAAGTCTGGAACGGCAGCTTGCCTTTTTTGCGGACGGGCACGAAGCCGGCGTTGAGTTTGATGGCGGCGGCGGCGGCGAAGATGAAGCCGCGCGCATCAATGCCCACCACGGCATCCACACTGCCGGGCGTGTATTTTTGCGTGACGAGATCCATCGCGCCGGCAAAGAGCCGCGCGTCGGCGAGGACGGGCGTGATGTCTTTGAACTGAATGCCCGGCTGCGGAAAGTCGGGGACGTTGCGGATGGCTTTTTCGATTTCAGCCGTGGTGACGTTGGACATGAATCAGGTTTCTTTGTGTTTCGTTTTTTCCAACCGCTCAATCATTTTGCGGAGTTTGCGGAGCGCGAGGTTTTGAATCTGGCGGACGCGTTCGCGGGTCACGCTAAATTTCGTCCCGACTTCTTCCAAGGTTTTTTCCGCGCCGCCGTCGAGGCCGAAACGGTAGCGCAAAATCGTGGCTTCGCGTTCGTCGAGGTGCTTGACCATGTCTTGCAGCATGTTGACGACGGTTTTGTCTTCGAGTTCGTCGTAAGGATTCACGGCACGTTCATCCTCGACGACCTCGGAATAGGTGTTGGAATCATCATCCCCCACCGGCGCATCCAGCGACGCCGGGCGGATTGATGCGGTGCGCATGAGGGAAATGCGCGCGGCGGTGGTGCCGAGTTCGGCGGCCAATTCTTCATCAGTCGGTTCGCGGCCAAAAAGCTCCTGCAATTTGACGGACATCCGGCGCATCTTGGAAATTTTATCAACCAGATGAACCGGCAGGCGAATGGTTTTGGACTGGTTGGCCAGCGCGCGTTTGATGGATTGCTTGATCCACCACGAGCCGTAGGTGGAAAGCTTGCCGCCTTTTTTTGGGTCAAAGCGTTCGACGGCTTTCATCAGGCCGATGTTGCCTTCGGAAATCAGATCGAGCAGGGGCAGGCCGATGCCGTCATAGTCGCGGGCGATTTTCACGACGAGGCGCAAGTTGGCCTTGATCATGTGTTCGCGGGCTTTTTTGTCGCCCTTTTTGATTTTGGCGGCGAGTTCGATTTCTTCCTGCGGCGTCAGCAATTTGACCTGGCCGATTTCGCGAAGGTAAAGGCGGATGGCGGTGTCGCCGGAGTCACGTTCGGCTTCGCGGCGGAGAAAGCGCGTGGTGTCACCTTTGGCGGGAATCGGAACCGGTCCGGCAGGCTCGGCGGGCTTGGGTTCGATGACCGTGACGACTTTGGGCGAAACGGCAACGGGTGCGGAAACTTTTTTCACGCGCCGGGCCGGTGCTGCCTTGCTGGATTTTTTTTTCGTCGCCATGAGTGGACGAAAAGTTAAACGCGGGGCGGGCGGCTGCAAGCAAATTAACTGCGGTCGTCGCTAGCGGCGGAGACGTAGTAGAACAGTTGCAGCACCGAGCCGACGAGCGCGGCGACGTAGGTGAGCGCGGCGGCATCCAGGACTTTGCTCACGCCGGGTCGCTCGGTCTCGCGGATAAGGCCGAGGCGAAAAAGTTGTTCCTTGGCGCGGGCACTGGCGTCAAATTCCACCGGCAGCGTGACGAGTTGGAACAACGTCAGCACGGAAAAAATCGCCACGGCGACGAGCATGAAGTGCGGGATGATGTGCAGAAAAAAGCCGAGGAGCATGATGCCCATCCATGCGTAGCTGGCAATCTGGGTGATGGGCACGAGCGCCATGCGCAGGTTAAACATGGCGTCCTGATGCAGATGTTGCAGCGCGTGTCCCGCCTCATGCGCGGCCACGCCCACGGCGGCGATGCTCTGGCCGTGGAAATTTTCTGAGGAGAGGAACAGCGCGCGTTTGGTCGGGTCGTAATGGTCGGTCAAATGACCTTCAACCTCCTCGACCGGCATGTCGTTAAGCCCGGCTTGGTCCAGGATGTGTCGTGCAGCTTCGGCCCCGGTCATGCCATTAGCGACCGGTTCCTTGCTGTATTTGCCGTAGGCGGACATGAGCTTCATCTGTGCCCAGAGGCCGATTAGCAGGCCGGGCAGAAACACGAGCAGAAAATATTTTGAATCCCAGAACATCATAAAATTATACGGTTGAATCTTTGACCGCGCGGCGGGAAAAACATTCAACACGCCGTGCGGTTGGCGGACATTCAAACATAAAGCGTATTTTCATGCAACTGGCGGCGGGCTATGCCGCCTGAAATCCACGCTTGCAGCTGGGGGGATTTTTGTTATTTTCCCTTTCCTTTTCGGCGGTTCGCCGCCGCAAAACCGGTTGCCTCGGTAGCTCAGTTGGTAGAGCAGTTGACTCTTAATCAATTGGTCCACGGTTCGAGTCCGTGCCGGGGCACCACTTTTGTTGGGGTTTTTGAATGCCCCAACCTTTCCCAAGCGTTGAGTAGTCCCAAAAGTAGAACATGCCTGATTTTACAGGGTGAGATTGATTCTGGCTGGCTCGGCAACTTGGCTTGAGGTTTTGCGCTTTTCTAACCTGCTCAACCTTTCCAGAGAAAATTGTCGGGTGGTATGGCTGGCTATGTCGGGTGATTCAGCACGGAATCAAATGATCAAAAACTGTTCGATGGTTTCATCAAATGATGTTCCAGCAAGGGGTAGGGGGGTGTTCGCCTCGCGATACGGCCCGACGTCCGGCGTGAAATTGTAGCGCCAAAGCGATTTCAGCGCCGTGACGGTTTCCTTCTCCGGCAGCACGCGCGGCAAACCAACTTGAAACGCCCAGCTTTGCGCGAACACCTGGTCAATCTCGCAGCCCGTGCCGGAATTGATCGCGTCCAGATGTTTCGGGTCAACCTTGTTGATGAAATAATCGCCGTCGAAAAGCTGCTCCATCAGATTTTTCCGGCCCGTCGCCAAAATTCTCCGGCATTGCGCAGCAAAATCCGTGTCGCCCATTTCATCCGCCATCGCCGCCGCGCCCGCGAGCGACGCGAGATAAAGTCCGCTCAACCACGCGACTTTGCCAAACCAATCCGTGTCGAGCGTGTTGTGCTGATTGCTTTCGATGAGGCCGTCGCCGTCGGCGTCCTTCTTGATTAGCCACTGCGTCGCGAGTTTGATTTTCGGCCAGTTACGTTTGAGAAATGCGTCATCCAAGCACATCTGGTGTTCCCGCAAGGCGCGAAGAATCGTTCCCGCCTGCGCGTCGATCGCCGGGATGCTGTTGCGCTCGGCGCGGAATTTGATCGCGCCGTCCGGCTTCTGTGCGATGCCAAAGTCCACACGCTCGCGCGTGTCGCGTTCGAGTTCGGGAAACAGCCGCGCGATGGCATGGGCGTAGTGATAAACGTGGCCGCACGTCCCCGCGCAGCAGCCGACGCCTTCCCAGCCGTAGAAGCGGCCGTTCGCAAAACGGAAACACGTCGAGGTCGCGAGGATGGACGTGTTGAGCATCGTGCGGTCAAGAAACCAGAACGGCAGCGTGGAATCATACCAAGTGTCGCGCCAGAGTTTCGTCTGCGATTCGAGCCGCGAAATATTTTTTGTGACGTATTCCGCCACCACCTTCGCCGAGGAAAATTTCGTCGCATAAAAACGTCCGCAGTTGTTGAAGCCTTCCTTGATGGAAAGATTCGGGAAATGCCACGCGAGAACGAACGTCATCGTTTTCGATTCCCCGGCGGCGAGTTTCAGCTTGCGCCCGAGCGAGCCGGAAAGTTTTTCCGCGAAGGAAACTTTTTTATCACCACTGTTCTCATCCGCACCGCCGAGCAATGCCAACGCCAGCGTGCCGAAGTCAGACAATTTTTCGAGCGGCACGAAATCTTTCGCGTCGGTAGGATTTGCAGCAGTGATCTCGGGTGCAGCCTCGGCGCTGCAAACCAGCAGCGCCGCGCCGTGCGATTTTGCGACGCGATTGACCAGCCGTCCATCGAGCTTACGGTTGAACAGGCACACGCCATTTTCCAGTTCGCCAACGAGCGTAGCTTCGACCGTCGCGGCGGAAGTGTTATGCAGCGTGAATTGAAAAATCGTCGCAGGCAGGCTGGAGTCGTCCGTGTTCAGCGGAATGAATGGCGAGAATGCTTCCAACTTCACCACGAGCGGCACGGCGGGGTCAGAGAAATTTACGGTGCCCACCGGATATTCGCCGCGAAAAGTGATTTCCGAAAAACCATCACGGTCGAGGGGAATTATTTTATCACCAAGCTTGAGCGAAAATTTTTGCGTGAGCGGCGCGGCGGGCGTGAGCGGTTTGGCGTAATGCTCCGCGCCGGTTTTGATGAATTCGTTGAAAATGTCCCAGTGCCACAACCTGCCGTCGCCGCCGAGATACAATTGCCCCGCGCCGATGCCGCCGGTGGGCATCCCGACATATCTCAGCTCTTTGCCACGCAAGACTTCCGGCGTGCCGCGCGCAAAAAGTGATTTCACCCAGTCCGGCGAAAGCTTTTTGTCGGCAGGAACAAGCTTGTCGAAATCCTCGCGCGTGAACGGCCCGGCCATCGCGGGAAGTTGTGAGAATGTCAGCCCGAGCACAGTGGCGGCGGAAGCTTTGAGAAAATCGCGGCGTGAACGGCTGGCGAAAAATTTTTGCGGTAAACAATTCTCGGTTGTCATTTTTAGTCTTGGGGGTGGCGTTAAATCCGAGCCTTACCCGGTTGGTTCATTTTTTCCTGTAGTTCCGCCAAGTGTTTTTCATAGACATCGCGCGGTGTCGTTTTTCGGGTGACACAAATTGCAGCGGCTTTGCCGACGATTTCGCCCATCATGCCGCACGTGCGCATCACGCGGACAGGGCCGAGGCCGTCATTGGTCACGCTGATGTCACGACCGGCCATGAATAAATTGCTGATATTACGGCTGTAGAGACAACGATAGGGTGCCCAATACGGACCTTTATATTTATGCCCCGCCTCGCCCGCCGTGGAGTCAGCGATGAACGCATCGCTCCCGAGTCCTTTGGAGAATTTTGGATCCGGAGTATGTAAATCAATGCTCCAAGTGCATGGAAATGCTCCATCGGGAAAAGTCCGCATTTGGCGAAAATCATCCGCGGAGAGGATGACATCGCCCATCAACCGCCGCGACTCGCGCTTGCCGGCGATGAAGGCGGCCCAGCCCAGACGGTGATTGGGGTAGAGCTTGTCCACGTTTTTGAGCGCATCCCACGCTCCATACATCGCCCGGAAGTTCAAGTCGCGGATGCGCTCGATGTCGGTCGTCGGATCCTTATCATACCCGCTTTCCCAGAACCAACCACCGAGGTTGTCCAGTGGGTTTGCACCGCCCCACTTGCCTTTAAATTTTTTGCGCCCGGGAAATGGTTTGTCCGTAAGGTCAATGGCCCACGGGCAACGCGGGAAGGGCTGTTCGATTTTGTGTTCGACCATGCACATCGAAAGCGCGTCCTTGTCCTTGCACTCGCATTTGAGCACCTGCTGTTCGTCCGCAGCATCAAGCACATTCCAAAGGTTGCTCGTGCCCATTTTGAGCCCCTTGGACATTTCAAAATCCGCGCCGGCGAGAAAGCCGATCGACGCGTCGCCCGTGCAATCGGCAAAGAATTTGGCCCGCAAACGAATTTGCCGCGCGGTGCGCGTGTGTTGGGCGATTACTGCCTTGATTTGATGGTCACTCGTTTCCACGGCCACCGCGCGTTGCTCGGCCAGCAGCGTGATGCGCGATTCAGCCTGAACCGCTGCGATTTTACGCGCGTCGTCGTAGAGATTGCGGCCTTTGGCATTCTTGTTTCCCGTCGGCGGATTCTGCGGACAGATTTCATCCACAATCTCGCCAATGTGCGGATACGGTTGCTGCTGGGTATGGCCTTCCGCCCAGACGCGCACTTCCGAACTGCAATTTCCGCCGAGCACCGGACGATCTTGCACGAGCGCCACGCGCAAACCATTTCGAGCCGCTGACAGCGCCGCGCAAGTGCCCGCCAGACCGCCGCCCACCACCACCAAATCAAAATCGCCACCCTCGTCCGGATTTTTCGGCAAACCCAGCAGGGCGCGGCGGAACTTGGTGAGCGCCGCGAGATCGTTGGTCGGCTCGAAGGAAGTATCTTTGCAAAAAAGTATCGCTTCACAGCGACCTTCAAAGCCCGTCAAGTCGTGCAGCGCGACCGTCGCCTTCTTTTCCACGCTCACGACTCCGCCATCGTGCCAGTGCCAGTCGGCGTTCTTCGTTCCAAAAATTTCAGCAAGCGGTTTGCCGTCGAGCAACAACTGAAACTTACCGGGTGCACCCGGCGCTTTCCACGGCGCGACCCAGTCCCGCGTGCGCACCCAGACGCGATAATTGCCGGCTGAGGGAAACGTCACGTGCGTCACCGCATCTTTGACCGGAATGCCGAGGCCGTGCGCGAGCAAATAGGGCGAGCCCATTTGATCCATGGATTGCTGGTCCAAATCCCAGCCGCCGAGATCCGCAAACTGTTCCGCCTCCAAAAAAACAAATTCATTATTGGTTTGTGAACGGCTTTGCGCGAACGCATACGGGCTCGCTAAATACAGCAAAAAGGTGCTGCCGGCGCGCCCAATGAATTGTCTGCGGTTCATATTTTTTTCGGTTACAAAAATTAGTCAGCGGTTTGCTGGCTCTTCCACCACGTTGGATCAGGCTGCCAATTCGGATTCAGAAATTGCGCGTGTTGTTTTTCGAGGTTTGCTTTTTGTTTCAACGCAGCCTGGCGCGATTGCTCTGCCCAGGCTGGTTTGTAATCGGGATTGGGTTGCGGAAATTTTGCGCCGTTGGATTTTAGCCAAGCTTGCAATTGCGTCCACAGGTCGTCAGCGCGTTTGGTTTCCATCGCGGCCAAATTGTGCTGCTCACCAATATCGGCGGCCAGATTGTAAAGTTCGTTGCGCCCGTCTTCCCAGTAATGGATGAGTTTCCAATCACCCGAGCGAATGATGGAACTCGGTTCGCCGCCTTGGTTGCCGTAGTGAGGATAATGCCAGAAGAGCGGACGCGGCGAGATTTTGCTGCCTTTGAGCAGCGGCACGAGGCTCACGCCGTCAACAATTTGTTTGGGTGAATTTGTAACTCCCGCCAGTTGCAACAGTGTCGGGAAATAATCAATGCCGATCACCGGCGTGTCGCAAGCGCTGCCGGGAGTTGTAATTCCAGGCGCACGAATGTAAACCGGCACGCGCGTGCCGCCTTCCCATTGGCGTCCTTTGCCGCCGCGATAGGGAAGTTGCGAGGAACTGAAACTGTCGCCGGAAACCACGCCGCCGTTGTCGCCCGTCAGCACGACGATGGTGTTGCTTGCCAATCCCAATTCATCCAGTTTTTTCAGGACGCGGCCGGTGGCGTTGTCCATTTCTTCAATAAGTCCGGCGTAAATCGGATTGTCCTGCACGATGCGGACGGGCAGGGTGCGGTCAATTTGAAAACGCTCTTTCGGCGGCGGTTCGGCGGCTGCCTTCGCGCGGTATTTCGCCCAGAGCGGTTTCGTGGTCTGAATCGGACGCGTCTCGCCTTCCACAAGCCACTCGAAATCAACCATCTAAACCATCACCGTTGGCTTGATACTAAAGGGTTTCCTTCATTATGTCAAGGATAACTTCAACTGACTTTTCTTAACTCCATTTTACTCCCCACCGATGATGTTTGCTGGCACTTCTGCTGGCACTTTTGCCACAATTCAAGATCGCGCGGTCAAAAATCATTCCGCTGTCACATTTTCAAACTCAAGACCTTTGAGCATTTTTGGCAAAACCTCAAAAAAACGTCGGCAATACTGAATGATAAAATCACAGACCGGCTCAATATCTTCATCCAAAAGTTGTGCCCAGTCAGTTTGACTGGCCTTAAAAAGCCATGAATGGTAACACAACATACCTCCGAGTATCATGGTTGGTATTTCTGCGCCGCGATACTCATTGAAACTTGCGCTGTAAATGTGATGGTGAAAGTCCACTCGCTGGTGTCGTTCAAAATTAAAATTTGTGCTAACAATCCAACCGCAAATTTTCATTTTGAAATTCAACTCCTGATCCAGCCCCACACATTCCAAGCCGATACATTCATGCCCGAATGCGGCCTTAAATTTGGTTAGAATGACTCGACGCAACTTGGATTTGTTCGAGTATTTAACGCCGGGCAGTTTTTTGAACGGAAGCCGTTTTGCGTTTAAGGCTAGAGCAAATTGCCGCCGCCGATCCAAAAGCTGTATCTCCAAATCAGAACAGGGTTCGCTCAATACATTCGTTGCTTGATTAAATTTTTTTACAAGACCACTGGCGTAGGCCAATTGTTCTGCTCTTGTGAGCTGTTGCA
This sequence comes from uncultured Verrucomicrobia subdivision 3 bacterium, assembly GCA_903827955.1. Taxonomy (GTDB): domain Bacteria; phylum Verrucomicrobiota; class Verrucomicrobiia; order Limisphaerales; family UBA11358; genus UBA11358. Next base: position 2,973 of record CAIKKJ010000116.1, on the reverse strand, counting down.
TGAAGAGATAATCTGAAAAATACGAACCTGTCTTGAACGCCCTAAAAGCGGGGAATGATTCAGTTATTTCCCGTTCAAGCTCCGACGCAGCCCAAAGCGAATGGCGAATGGCGAACTGTCTTTTGGCCTCTGAAAAAGTCATGGTCGTTTCCCTTTTCAAATTCCGCCTAGCAATCCAGTCAACGTGGATATGCCAACTGAATCTTCTATGTCAGCGTTATTAGACACGGCGACATTTACGGCTCTCCGTTTTGCAAACTGCTTAACGGAAAAGATTTTATATATTATTACTCCGCGTTCCGGTGGAGAGACGAATGCAACATTAAGGGGGTCAATGGTTATTTCTTTAGGGGGTGAATAGACGCTTCCCGGCTTCCAGTTTTTAGCCGGATCAAAATAATTGAATAATTGAAGATAGCCTGCAAGCTGGGCGTAACCTTCGGCTACACCAACGCCAACGGGTTTGATTTCATAAACTTCCTTTGTGCTAATATCAACCAAATCAGGAAACAAGGCGGTGACGGCACTTATGTTAATACCATATCTTCCCAACAGTGTGGCAACCGATGGCCCTGAAAAGCGTATCAATTCGAGACCTTGTGTGAAATCGTCAGCAATCATCTTGTGCAACTTGCTGCCAACATTGGCAGCAATTAAACTGTTGCCACTAGGGTCAATGTTATTAATCGGGTTGTCGGCAACATAGAGGTATCTGTGCAATGTTTTCGGGTCCGTGTTCGCGCCAGCAAATGAGTCCCTACTTAAAAACCTGCCTGCGTTTGGATTCATGTAACGAGAGCGCAGATAAACGAATCCAAGATTCGGGTCAAACTGCTCGCCAGCGTAGCGATAATAATTTGTCGTCGTGCCAGTGTTCGTAATGACGACGCCAAAAGCATCATAAACGTAGGTGTCGGTGACGGCGGCATTGGTCGCCGTGAGATAGCGCGTGTTGCCGTTCCCGGCAAGTCTGGCTTCCTCCAGTTGTGCGACATATTTCTGCACCCGTGGATTCGCCGCGCGCTTACCCATTGTCGCCAGCTTCGCCGGCTCGATGAGCGACGAAATCCGCGCAACATAAATCGCGGCAGGGTCCGCGAGTGCCCCCGTTGCCGACAACAGGAGGCACAGCACCCAAGCCCAAATAATGATTTTCCTGATCTCCAAAACTTTCATCTTCTAGGACAGGTAAACTTGACGCCTATTCGCCGCGTAATGCCCGCAAACGACGTCAGATTATCACACGCCCCGGACAACGCCCGTCCAAACGAAAATTATTCCTTCGGATTTTCGTATTGTCCGGGCAGCCGGCGTATTCAGTTTCCACACGGTGCCCACCGGCAGGTTGCCGGTCAGGTTTCAGCCTTCACAATTTCAGCGTTTGCTTTTGCCTCGTATTCCTCCAGCGACGGCAATTTCATCAGCGCCCTTTTCGCATACGCCCGATGCACGGCTTTGCTGTTGTGGCCCAAATTTTCCATAGCGAACCGTTCGGGATAGCCGCACTTCAAAGCGCGTTCGGCCCACGCATACCGATACGAATGCAGCGTGACACCGTTGATGTTCAACTGGCGGCAGCGCGACCGAAACTCCGTGGCTCGGTCGCCCGCGCGCACCGTGGCAAGGTAAGGGAATAACGGACCTTCCGCCGGCAGGTCTTTCAGCAGGTTCAACGCCTCCGACCCCAGGCGCACGATCACCGGCACGCCGGTTTTTTTGCGGGTGAAACTCACCGTGCTGTTTTCCCAATCCACGTCCTCGCCCTTGAGCCGGGCCAAATCGCCCTGACTGCCGCCCAAGTGCCAGCACAGTTGATAAAACACCTTCCGCTCCGCGTTGACCTCCGCCGCGAGGATGGCCGCGTGCTCCTCCGCCGTGATGGCGCGCTTCTCCTTGAACACCGGCCGCGGCCATTGCAAGCGCGGGATGACCGATTTCAGCAGCCATTCCATCCCCAGCGCATGATTGTGAATCCGGCGCAGATAAACATTGCTGGACACCTTGCCATCCGCCATCGCCTTGTCGAAGTGTTCCGCCCGCGTCTCGCAGACCGGCAGATTACGGATGCAATCGAAGTTGGGATCCTTGATGGCAATCTCCCAGCGCCGTCGCGTCTCGTCTTTCTTCTTGGCGACGATATTTTCCATGACCTCCTGCCAGGTGCGGGTGCCGAGTTTGGGATCCGCGCCGTTCATGTAAACCCGCGCCAGCGACAGGTTGAAGTGCGGCTGAATCTCCGATTCATTGTGCGCCTGCAACATGCGTTGCGCCTCATTTTTGTCGCTCGTCTTGAGGCTGGTTGTTGACCGGTGATTTTGTTTTTGAGGTAGAAGACGCCCCACGGGCGTTGGACCAGACCGTATGCTTGTTTCATTTGTTCACTCATGGTTGTGAGTGTGTCAGGAACGGCATCCGTCGCGTAAGCGAACTCTGGACGAGCTATAGCCGAACAATAACAGAACTTTGAACGAGCAGCCAAACAGGTGAAGAATCCGGTGAAGATTCGGCCCCCGACCCACCTAAACCCCTGTAGAATAAAGGGTTTAACGTGGAGGCGGGAGTCCTTGTTCCTGGTCTTCAAGGTCGAGAAGGTTTTGGTGGTGTTGTCAAAAGCGTAATAGACGCTTTTGCGACGAAGGAAGAGGCGATAACGCAATTTCATGTTCATGCGTCATCGAGACTAGCTGACAACCGATTCCTACGGTTAGGTAGTTCTGGCGCAATGCGCCCGAATCCAAAAACAATTTTGACCGAATTTCAAAACTGTTAGCCAAACCGTTAGCCATTGGCTTTCCTGAACTCCTAATTCGTTACTGCACACGCAGTTAGAGCTGGAGGCGAGAGTCGGAATCGAACCGACGATGCAGCTTTTGCAGAGCCGTGCCTTACCACTTGGCTATCCCGCCTTTGGGGAGCCGCAAAATAAATTATTTTGGCTTCGAAGCAAGTTCAACTTTCATTGCTCGTGTCGCT
>CAIKKJ010000115.1 GCA_903827955.1 uncultured Verrucomicrobia subdivision 3 bacterium | reverse complement strand
CGATTCCCTTCACCCGCTCCATGTTTTATTGGGCTTTTAGAGTTGTTCCCTGAACTCCCGACAGATTCCTGACGGTATTGGCTTATGTCAAAGTCGAAGTTTCCAGTCACGGTTAAACGGGGTTATACCATCGTCAAAATCTACCGCACACCTTCAAGGGGATGCGATGCCTACACGGTTTTCTATTACCTCGGTGACCATCCAACAGGCGACGAGCCTGATTGGCGCAGTGTGGGTGGATGTCACTTCACAAGTTGCCAACGTGAATGGTCTGATTGATGCTAACGTCACCAATCCGCCATCGCCGTCGTTCTTCCGCACGGTCACGCCGTAATTGAACCGGTAAAATTCTACGGCGCGGCGGCATCAAAAACGCAGCGCTGTTTTTAATGGAACTATTTCTCGCGGCGCCTTCGCGACTCAATGGTGGAAACAATCGTAGAACCTCGGGAGAATCGGGGTTTTGCGGAAAAAGGCGCGGTCGGGATACGGGCCGGAGTTATCAGGCTTCAATCCCGACCCGTCGGGAGACGAGCCGTGCGTGTCCGACTTCAAGCCGGAGTAGTCGGGATAGCCGCCAGCGGTGTCAGGCGGCGAGCCGGAAGAGCCGGGGCGAGGCCTTTGGCGGCGGGCTGGCAGCCGGAGTTGTCCGGCAACTGGCGGGAGCCAAACGACGGGCGCAATTTCATTTCCATGCACTAACCTTACGCGGCTGGGTCGGACATTGACTGTTCAGGTGAAAAGAATTTTTGCCGCTTCGGCGGCGGGGACGGGCGGGGCTAATTTTCCCGCTGGCTGAACTCGCGGATCATCGCCTTCCACCACGGCGCAAGTTTTTCCTCCGGACGCACCCACGCTTGCTGGTGCAGCCACACCATCACGCGCTGGTCGGCCATCACGGCCATGCGCTCGGACGCCTTTAATTTTTCCGGCCCGACGGCGAGCAATTTTTCGCCGAGGTCGCGCACGGCGTCCGTGCCGGCGCCAAGCCGCGTGAAGTGTTCGGCGTAAACGGGGTTCAGATTTTTTTCGCGCAGCAGCGTCACATGGATGGCGTTCACATACGGGTCGAGCACTGCCCGCGCGAGGCCGGCGTGTGGCCGGCAGCGGTTGATTTCGTATTCCGCCTCGGTCAAATCATGGATGGCCATGCGCGAACGCAATGCGACGAGTTCCATCGGCGGGCGCGTTTCTTCCGGCGTCAAAAATAATCCGGCCTGTCGCGCGCGCGCGCCAAGGCTGCGGCGGCTGGTCAGCACGCTCATCGGCACGGAAAAAACCATGCCCGCGAGCACTGGCGTGAACCACCAGAACAATCCCGGATCAAGCTGCCAGGTGAACCAGCCCCACGCCGCACCGATGAGCGTGTGACCCCAGTGCCGTTGAATCGCGTAAAGCCAGTCCGTGCCGTCCGCGTTGCGCGATTGCGTGGTCCAGCCGACGCTGATGCCCGCGAGATTCGTCAGCACAAAACGCGTGTGCCAGAGCATGAGCAACGGCGCGTGCAGCGTGGAGAAAATCGTTTCGCCGATGACGCCGCCGGTGGCGTTGAGCAGGCCACCAAATTCTTTGCGGCGCGGCCAGTCGCGCGCCAAATCCACGAGCGAAAGAAATTTCGGCAGCATGATGACGACCATGCAGATGACAAAAATCAGCAGCGCGTGCGCTGTGCCGCTCCAGTTGGCGAGATACGGATTGAACGACGGCACGGTGAACTGCGACAGCCCGGTGTATTTTTGGAAACAATAAATCCAATCGAACGTGACGAGGAACGCGAGCCACAGCGGGCTGGCGACGTAGCCGAAAATTCCAAAAATCAAATGCAGCCGGCTCACGCCGCGCAGGCCTTTGGCAAAGAGCACCAAGCCGTGTTGCAAATTGCCCTGGCACCAGCGGCGTTCGCGTTGCGCGTTGTCAATCAGCGACTGCGGTGCTTCTTCGTAGCTGCCTTCCAGATCGTAGGCGAGCCACACCTGCCAGTTTTCGCGGAGCATCAGCGCGGCCTCGACAAAATCGTGCGACAAAATTTGTCCGCCGAACGGCTTGCGTCCGGGCAGCGACGGCAAATCGCAGAACTGCATGAACGGCTCGGTGCGGATGATGGCGTTGTGGCCCCAGTAATTTCCAAAATCGAGCGCCCAATAATTTAAGCCCGAAATGAACACCGGTGCGTAAAGGCGATTGGCAAATTGCTGGATGCGGCCGAACAAACTTTCCGCGTTCACGAGCGCCGGCACGGTTTGGATGAGACCGGTGGTTGGATGCGCCTCCATCAATTTCACCAGGTCCACCAAGGTTTCGCCGCGCATCACGCTGTCGGCATCGCAGCAGACGAAGTAGCGGTAGCGCTTACCCCAGGTGTTGAGAAAGTCGCGGACGTTGCCGCTCTTGCGCGCCTCGTTGAAGAGCCGACGGCGGTAATAAATTTTCCCCAGCGCGTCGAGGTCGCGGACAAGCTCGCACCAATTTTTTTCCTCCTCCACCCAGCGGTCGGGATTGGTGGAGTCGCTCAAAATAAAAAAATCGAATTTGTCCAACTGCCCGGTGCGTTCCAGCGATTCGTAAGTGGCACGCAATCCTTCGAGCACGCGGATGGAATCTTCGTTGTAGATCGGAAAAATGATCGCGGTGCTCGTGCCGGCGATGGATTGTTCCTTGAAATTATTCAGTGCCGTCACGCGGTTGCGTGTGCCGAAGATGCGGATGAAAAATCCGAACACGCCGTGCATGCAGCCGACGGCGGTAAGAAAAAATAAAACGATGAACAGCACCAGCAGCACTGTGCGCGACGCGCTCCAGCCGGTGCGCCACAACAAATCCGCGAACAGCATCGAGACCGCGCCCGTCAGCAAAAATGCGGGCGTGAAAAACCAAAACAGCCGCCAGCCACGGCGTAGCAGCGGCAGTGGGGCATTTTCGATGTGTGGTTGGTCAGGCATTTTGCTGAAACCAATCCAGCAAAAGCTGGAAATAATTTTTCATCGTCTCGAAGCCGCCGTGCGTGAGCCAGAAAATCAGGACGAGCAGCAGCGCGTAGCCCGTCCACACGATTGCCATGCGAACGTAGGGAATTTTTCCGAGATTGGTGAGCGTGGTGATCGGGCCGAGATCGAGCGGGCGCGGCGTCATTTTCGCGAGCTGAAAATCCGGGCCGGCGCGGAAGAAACTTTCGCGCATGGATTCGACAAATTCCTGCGGCCACGGGCCGGGGCGGAGAAACTGATCCTGCCATTTGCCGGGCATGTCGGCGAGGAGCAGGGCGAGGCGGCCGCGCGTGGACAACGTCTGTTCGCTGCCGATGGGGGAGGTTTGCAACACCTCGGCGAACCAGTCGGTGACGATGCGGTCCATTTCTTCCGCTGCGATTTCGGTGGCGCTGCGGCCGGGTTCCCGGGGCACGCGCTGCTGGGCGCGTTCGAGCACGCGCAACGTGAGCTGGCCGAGCAGCGGCTTGTTGCGGATGCGCAGCGCGTGAAAATAATTTTCCACTTTCACGTAAGCCGCGTTCCATTCCTCAAGCGAACGCCCGGCGATCTCGCCGGAGACGTCCGGCAGAATTTTCAGGGCGGGCTCCATTGATAAACCCAGGTTTCACCGACAACATTCGTGCCTTGCTGCAACGAGCAGCGCAGGTCAACCGCGTCCTTGCTGCCGGCGGGCGGAATCATTTTCAAAATCACGCGCCACGTTCCGGCGAGCGAGTTGCGGAACACCGAGCAGTCGGCTATGCGCGCGCCGCCGCTGCAATTCGCCACGGCCGTCGGCGGTTTGTCTTCGGGAATCGCGTCAAACTTCGGCCCGTCAAAATCAATCACGAACTGGCGGCCACCGAACTGCGTGTCCGGTCCGATGCGCGTGGAAACGACGCGGGCGGGCGAGCGTTTCAAATCCGCGTCGCCGCCTTCCCAGTGCAGCGTGTAGCCGAAACGGAGCGGCGCGAGCGGCGCGGGTTTATTTTTCGGATCCCAAAAAGCGACAATGTTATCAAGGCCTTCGTAGCCGGTGCTCAATTCAACGAGGTGCAGGTCGCCATCGCCCCAGTTGCCGTGCGGCTCGACCCACACGCTGGGAACTTGGTGGTAAAGGTTGAACATATCCTGATACGCGGAAAAATTCCGTTCGCGTTGCAGCAGGCCAAAGCCCTTGATGTCCGGCGCGTGAAAAACCTGGTGGCGAGTGGCCGGCGGATTGTCGAGCGGTCGAGAAAAAATTTCACCGTTGCCCATGTGCACAAGCAGCGTGTCACTGTCGTGAACCTCGGTGCGGTAGTCGTCAAATTTCCGTTCCGTGTCCTTGCCAAACCAGAACATAGACGTGAGCGGCGCGAGGCCGATGGTCTTGGTGGGCTTGCGATTTTTGTCCACGGCGGTGACGGCGTTCGTTTCGCGGAAAAATAAAACCGCCTTGATGCTCACGGTGGTGGTGTCGCCGGGGTTGATGAAAAATTCATACGCGCCGGCGCAGCTTACGCTGTCGAGAATCGCGTAAAGCCGCAGCTCATTGTCGTCCGCGTGTGGCTTGCCGAGCCACCAGTCGGTGAAGATGGGAAATTCCTCGCCGCGGTCGCCCTCGCCGGAATCTAGCGCGAGGCCGCGCGCGGATTCGCCGTAGCGCAGATTTTTGCCGAGCAGCCGGAAATAACTCGCGCCGAGGAACGCGCCGAGTTCGTCGAGCTGGTTGGTCTTGTTCAGCGGATACAGTAGGCGAAAGCCCGCGTAACCGGTCTTGGTGGGAATCTGATTGGCGATGTTTAGTTTGCCGTAGTCGAAAAAATCCTGCACGAAGCGGATGGGCTGCGTGTGCGTGAGGGTGAACTCATTCACGCGCACCGGTTCCTGGTAGATGTAGCCGGGGTGAAAAAATTCCACGCGGAACGGCAGGCTGTCCGCCGCCCACAGCGCGCGGTCGCGGCGGAAACGGATTTCGCGATACTTGTCGTAGTCGAGAAAATCCTGGCGCAGCACCTTCGGCAAATCCGCGCGCGGCGAGTGGAACGCCGCGCGGGCGCGTTCGAGCGCACGCTGCGCGACGTAGTCGAGATTCACCTCGGCGGATTCCGCGCCGAAGCCGACCGACGTTTGCAACACACTTCCGATTACCAGCCACAGGCCAAAGGCTCGCCACATTTGAATTAAGAGAAACCAAATACGGGGAATTTGCAAGCACCGCGCGGCCAACGGCGAAACGGTGCGGGAAAAATTGTCAATCCAAACTTTGCCGCGCTGAAGAAGTTGTGCTAAAACCACCGCGTAAATGGCTGACCCAACCCCACCTGACCCCGAGCCCGCCGGCCTCCGGTTCGACCTGACGGAATTGCGCACGGCACTGCAGGCGCTTCATAAAACCCTGCTCGACTCCGAGCGGACCAGCTACGAGGCCAGCTTTGGCCGCACGCTTTCCGCCTATGATTTTTTGAGCCTGCTCACCAGCGACCCATGGTTCGCCTGGCTCGCGCCCGTCACGCATCTGCTCGCCGACGTGGATGCGCTGTTGGATGCGAAAGAGCCGTTGACCAGCGCCAGTGTGGACACCCTCACGCGGAAAACCAAGGTCTTGTTGACCCCCACGGAAACCGGCGAAGGCTTTTCCCGCCAATACGATGAAGTATTGCAGCGCGACCCTGACGTGCTGTTCGCGCACGCCGCCTTGTCAAAGCTGATCCGCGCGCAGGCCGCCGGAAAAAATCCGCCGTAAGGAGCCGCTACGGAAAAAAGCGCATTGCCGAAACGGGCGTTCTGTGAAATGTTGACGGCGGCAAGCCCATGAGCGAATTCAAATACGCCTGTCCCGTCTGCGGCCAGCACATGATGTGTGACGAGTCGCAGGGCGGCTCGGTCATGGACTGCCCGACGTGTTTCCAGAAAATCGTCGCCCCGCAGGCACCCGCGCCAGACTCCAAATTCATCCTCACCGGCTCGAAATTCGTTGAGAAAAAAATCACCGTGGGTGGTGCGAATGCGCCAGCGGGCGAACTGCCGAAAAAATTTCCCGCCGGGCTGGTCGTCGGTTTGATCCTTGGTTTCATGGGGGTTGCGGCCGCAACAATTTATTGGACAACCATCATCCATCCGCGTCAGGTTTCAAAACCCACACCACCGGTCAGCCTGGCCGTCAAAACCACACCCGCACCCCCACCCGCGCCGGCGGCGCCGCCCGCCAACGATGCGTTCTGGTCGCTCGCGCCGACGAACGCGATTCCTGATTCGCCGGTCGCGGGACGAATTCACGCGCAGGATTTCATCGTGGAGCGCGCAATGTTTCGCGATGGCGCGCTGACGTTGCGGACCGGCACAAAAGGCGCGGTGGAGTTCGGCGTGTCCGTCAACTTTGCTGGTGCCCAAGTGGAGTCACTGGCCGGACAGAGTATCAAGGTCATGTCCGACGCGGAACGCGCGGCGCGGGTGCAGTTGCGCTGGAAGGACGCGGCGGGCGAGGTGCAGCGGGCGGATTTCACCAACGGCTATGCGCTGCGGCTGGAATTCGGCACGCTGCTCAACAGCCGGCTGCCGGGGAAAATGTATCTCTGCACGCCGGACGCGGAAAAAAGCTATCTGCTCGGCAGCTTCATTGCCGATGCGCGCAAGCCCAAGCCAAAGGCGCCGAAGAAATAATTTTTCTTTCGTGCGTTTGGCGGTTTTCGTGGTTTCCTCTTCGCCGACATGAACGTTGAACTCGTCAACACCGGCAGCGAACTGATGTTGGGCCGCGTGCTGAACACGCATCAACAATGGCTTTGCCGCCGGCTGGCCGACCTCGGCCATGTCGTCACGCGGCAGGTGGCGATTGCGGATACCGGCGGCGAAATCCAGAATGCCGTGCGCGAGGCGTTGGGTCGTGCAGATTTCATCATCACCACCGGCGGCCTTGGCCCGACTTCCGACGACATCACGCGGGAACTCATCGCGGAACTGCTTGGCAAAAAACTCATCGAGAACCAAGACGTGCTCGCACACATCGAAAACTTTTTTGCGACGCGTAACCGTCCGCGTCCGATGAAAACCAGCGTGGAGACATTCGTGCCGGCCGGGGCGCTGGTTTTCCTGAACCGGTTTGGCACCGCGCCCGGGCTGGCGATGAAAATTGACGGCACGCAAAAATGGCTGGTGATGCTACCCGGCCCGCCGCGCGAGCTGCGGCCGATGTTTGATGAATATGTTGTGCCGCTATTGAAGCGGGAATTTGCGGATGAAACTTTTGTCTGTCGCACGTTGCGTTCGACGGGGATTGGCGAATCGCGCGTGCAGGAATTTGTCGAGGCGGATCTGCTGCCGCTCGTGCAGCGCGGATTGGGAGTCGGCTATTGCGCGCGACCCGGTGCGGTGGATGTGCGACTCACTGCCGCCGGCACGGACGCGGCGACAATCGTTCGCGCGGGCGAGGCGGTGGTGCAACGGATTTTGGGCGCAAATATTTTCGGACTGGACGATGAGGAGATTGAAAACGTCGTTGTGCGCCTGCTGAAGGAGCACAAAAAAACTCTGGCGCTGGCGGAATCCTGCACCGGCGGCAACATCGCACACCGCATCACGAACGTGCCGGGCGCGTCGGAGATTTTTCTCGGTGGTGTGGTGAGTTACGCGAACAGTGCGAAGGAAAAATTCGTGGGTGTGAATGCAAAAACCTTGGCCCAGCACGGCGCGGTGAGCGAGGCGGTGGCGCGAGAAATGGCCGCTGGCGCGCGCGAAAGGTTTGGTGCGGATTTTGCCATCGCGGTCACGGGCATTGCCGGGCCGGGCGGCGGCTCGGCGGAAAAACCGGTGGGCACGGTGTTCCTCGCGCTGGCCTCGGCGGCGGGGGTGACGGTTGAAAAAATGTCGAACCCATGGGAGCGGGCGACGTTCAAGGAAGTGACGGCGACACAGGCATTGGAACGGCTGCGCACGCGCCTGCTTTCCACTTGAGAACGATGGTTTTTAGGTTAGTTTCTCCCCGTCATGTCTGAACCTCTCGCGCCCACACCTCCGCCGAAACGTCGCGGCACTTTGCTGGTCGTGGACGATGAGGAAGGGCCGCGCATGTCGCTGCGGGTGATTTTCAAGGACAACTACGACTTGCTGATGGCCGAGGACGGCCCGACGGCGATCGAACTCGCGCAGAAACATGACATTGACGTGGCCATCCTCGACATTCGCATGGCGGGAATGTCCGGCATTGAAGTTTTGGAACGCCTGCGGTTTGTGCGCCCGGAAATCGAGGCGATCATGATCACGGCGTTTGAGACCACCGACACCATCCGCCAAGCGCTGCGTCTCCGTGCCTGCGATTACATCAACAAGCCGTTTGACATCGCCACCATCCGCGCGGCGGTTACGGCGGCGATGCAGCGGCGGATGTTGGAAAGCGAAATCCACACCAGCGCGGAAAAGGTTCACGAATTGCTCGGCGAACTGAAAAATCAAAAAGTTGAGGAGCAGATTGCCAAAACGCGCGGCGACATTTACGCGAGCATCATCCATGACATCAACGGCCCGCTGACGGTCGTCTCCGGCTTCGTGCAATTGCTCAACAAAAAATTAAACCGCAGCTCGCAACTGGCGGTGGAGGATTTGACGTTTATCAAGGAGCGGATGCAGATCATCGAACGGCAGGTCGGCAACTGCATCGAGATTTCGCGGCGCTATCTTGGCTTTCTCCGGCAGCAGGGCGGCGATGCCTCGCCGACGGGCGTGCATCAGTTGTTAAATGATCTGGCGCAACTCGTCCGCGTGCATCCAAGCGTCCAGGAAAACGAATACAAGGTTGCACTACCCGCCGATGACCTCGCGGTGAAGATCAACGGCACGGACGTCATCCAGATTTTGCTGAACCTCTCGGTGAATGCGTTTCAATGCTCCTCGCAGCCGCACCGCGTGGAAGTCGGCGCGGAGATTTTGCGCGTGCCGCTCGACCTGACGAATTTCAAGGACGGCCCGGCGGATCGTTTTCTCAACGTCGAGAGCATGGACAACGCCGCGCCGCTGGTGAAATTTTGGGTGCGCGACAATGGCCCCGGCATTCCGGCGGAAGTGCTGCCGAAAATTTTTCAGCCCTACTTCACCACCAAAGGCCCGCGCCAAGGAACCGGCCTCGGCCTCAACATCGTCCAGCGGCTCATCAAGGAAGGTCACGGCGCCCTGCAATGCCATACCGAAGCGGGCGTCGGCACGACGTTCACCGTTTATCTGCCCGCCGCAGAAATCTCCAAGCCGTGATCAGCGACCCAGCCCCGGGCCGCCCGCGTAAATCCAGTAACAGCCCACTGCGCCGCCGATGATGGTCAGGTCGGCCGTCATGGCCAACGGCGTCCACGCGATTTTCTCCCAACGCCCCACGCCATCGTCGTAAACCGGCAATGAATACGAGCCGCTTTTTTTTCCGTTTAAAAAAATTGTGAAGCCGCCATCCGTTCCGGCCACGGCAAAAAGTGATGGCGCTGAATTGGTCGGCGGGCTGGAATAAAACGGCACCGATGCCAGTCCCGATGCCGTCCGAACATCCATAAATTTCGGCCGGGGCGATTTGGCGTGTTCGTCCAGAAAATAAGCGCGTGTCTGCGTCACCTCGCGGCGTTCGGAAAATTCGTCATACATCACCAGCAGGCGGTCTGAATTGTCGGCGCGGAACAGGCGCAAGTTGGGATTGGTCGCCGGCTCGTTCCACTCGTCCAGTTTTGATTCCGTCCAAAGCCGGTGTGTCAGCCAGCCGCTGGCGAGCAATGCCACGAGCGGAAACCACAAAATAAAAAACAGCCGGCGCATGATGAAATCCTGCGCCGGCTGCGAAAGGTTGCAAGCCAAATCAATTCGCCAAATACTCGCGCGGGTCAGTCACCTTACCAGTGAGCGCACTCGCGGCCACCGTCATCGGCGAGGCCAGGAACACTTTCGATTCCTTGTCACCCATGCGGCCGGGGAAGTTACGGTTGGTCGCGCTGATGCAGTTGATGCCGGATTTGTTGATGCGGCCAAATGTATCCACCGGCCCGCCGAGGCACGCGGCGCAACCGGCGTTCTCCGTCATCTGCACGCCGGCGTCCACGAGGATTTGCCAGATGGTCGAGTTGCCCCAGTAAGTGGATTGCAAATCGTTGACGATGTCCGGTGTCGCGGGCACGCCGAAGGTATCAATCACAACTTTCTTGCCACGCAGCACGCGGGCAAATTCCACGAAGTCGCTCGTCTTGCCGCCGGTGCAGGAACCGACGTAAGCGCGGTCGAGCTTCTGGTTCATCTCTTTCGCTTTTTTGCGCTGGCCCGGATCAGGATGGCACGCGACGGTCGGTTCGAGCTTGCTCAAGTCCACGACGTGTTCGTAAACAAATTTTTCATCGCGGTCGCGTTCGACCGGCGTGTAGGTGGATTTGGTTCCATTCAACTTCACGCGCGCATCCACGTATTCCGCGGTGCGGGAATCGAATTCAAAAATGGCGTTCTTGCCGCCGGCTTCGATGGCCATGTTGGCGATGGTCATGCGGTCGTCCATGGACAAGGTCGCGATGCCGGAGCCGTCGAACTGCATCGCGCGATAGGTTGCGCCGTCGAAGCCGATTTCGCCGATGCAATGGAGGATGATGTCTTTCGCCATCACGCCCGGCTGCAATTTTCCTTCAAGGCGGAAGTGCATCGTTTCGGGAACTTTCAGGAGCAACTTTCCCGTGCCCATCACGAAGCCCGCATCGGTGTTGCCGATGCCGGTGGCGAACTGGTTGAACGCACCCGCCATGCAGGTGTGCGAATCCGTGCCGAACAGCACTTCGCCGGGGCGCGTGTGGCCTTTGGCGGGAAGCGCGGTGTGGCAGACGCCAGCGTAGCGCGAACCGTATTGGCGCTTCAACATTCCCTTGCTCGCGTCGAAATGCCAATTGCCCTTCGGGTCGTCAATCACGTCGTAAAAATACGGGATGTCCTGCTCCTGCACGAACTCGCGGAGGATGTCCACGTTGCGGTTGGACTTGGAGTCGGCGGTGAAAATGTAGTGGTCAGGGATGATGACGATTTTATTTTTGTCCCAGACTTTCGCGGTCTTGCCGAACTCGCGTTTGAACACGCCGATGGTGCCCGGCCCGCAGACATCGTGCGTCATCAGCACGTCGGCATTCACCCAGATGTTGTCGCCGGCCTGCACGCTGGCCTTGCCGGACGCGCGGGCGAGAAGTTTTTCAGTCAACGTCATAAGGCGCACAGCATAGCTGATGCGCGGGGGCAGTTCAACTGTGGCTTTGGGAATCGAAGGGTAACAATTTAATGATCCATACCGGTGGCAGGACTGAAAAGCAAAGCAAGGAATTGAAAAATCAAATAGAGCATTGTCGCAAATATCCAGATCAAAGCTTTCTTAAAGGCCACTTTGAAAATGCAAACAATCAAGACTATCAGAATTCCGGCAATAGAAATCACCAAAGCCCACTCCCATTTGGTTTTCAACAATTTAATAAGCGACTTAATTTTGTTGAGCGAATCTTGATTCAAATTCAAAGTTGGCTAGTGCCTTCAACCCGGCGGCCATTGCAGATGCCGACCGCCGAGGATGTGGCAGTGCAGGTGCGGCACGGTTTCGCCGCCATCCGCGCCGTTATTGATGACGAGCCGGTAACCGGTCTTGGTCAAACCTAGTTCGTCCGCGACGGCGGCGGCTTTCAGCATCAGATGACCGAGGAGCGATTGGTCATCCGCTTCCGCCTCGGCGATGCGCGGAACGGGTTTCTTGGGCACGATGACAATGTGCGTGGGCGCCTGCGGGTTGATGTCGCGGAACGCGATGACGAAATCATCTTCATAGACAATGACGGCGGGGATTTCGCGGGCGGCGATTTTTTCAAACAGGGTTTTGCTCATGGATTTTTAATAACTGCGAAACAAACAAACCGCACGAAATTTTTCCGAGACCGATTTTCGTGTGATTTGTTTGTTTCGCAGTTGTAGAAATTTATTCCACCACCAACGCGCAGTCGTTTTGCTCGGTCTCGGCAGTGAGGCAGTGGCGGAGATAATCAACAATCCGTTCGGACATTTTTTCGCAGCGCGGCCCCCAGCGTTGCGCGCCGGCGAGCTGCTTGGCGCAGCCGCGCAGGCCGCGGAACCGCAGCACGCGCGGGGCGTGGCGGAGTTGTGCGCGGAGTTCGGTGCGGAGGCGCGGAAAGAAAAACAGTTCCAGATTTTCGGCGGATTCGCGGGCGAGGTGGGCGAGGTCGGATTCGCGCTGCTCGGTTTCCGACGCAGATTGATCGGCGTAAAGCGTGAGGCCGAGGCCGTGCAATACTTTTTCCAGCGCCTGCGCGAATTCACCAACGGTCACGGATTCGCGTTCAAGCTCGACCTTGAAATAATGAAATACCGAGGCCGCCGCGTGACGGAGCATTTCGGCGTCGAGCATTCCTTCGGAATTGCCCGCGATCTCGATGCTGACCATTTCGACGGAGCAGGGGATGCTTTCGCCGTTGGTGAGTTGGAAAATCAGGTGGTCGGACTGCAGTGCAATCATTTCGTGGCCTCCAGTTTCTGGACTTCCTGCACGAAGTCGGTCGCTTCCTGAAACCGCCGGTAGACGCTGGCGAAACGGACATACGCAACATCATCCAGTTCGCGCAAGCCGTCCATGACCATCTTGCCGATGGCGTCGCCGGGAACTTCGCTTTCATATTTTGCGGTGACGACGGCGACGATATGATCCACCAAATCTTCCATGGCCTTGAGCGAGACGGGACGTTTCTGGCAGGCCTTGCGGATGCCGGACAAAAGTTTGTCACGGGAAAATTCTTCGCGGCGGTTGTCGCGTTTTAAAACCATCAAGCCTTCATGCTCGACTTCTTCGTAAGTAGTGAAACGGTGCGTGCACTGGAGACATTCACGGCGGCGGCGGATGGTCGCGCCTTCCCGGGAGGCACGCGAATCAATGACTTTATCTTCCTGACAACCGCACTTGGGGCAACGCATAGAACCACTGGTAATTGTGGTTGCCTGTTTGTAGCACACATGATTTTGCGGTGTCAAGGCGGTGTTATTCACCATAAACAGCAGCATGAGGCGGACTTTTAACGAAAACGGCTCTTGCCTTCGCCCTTTTTTTGGTTAATTTTTGCGGCTCGCGTCGCCAAAAAAAATCGGCGCGGAAAGTATTTTTATTTATGGCAACAGCAAGCGACCTCCGCCGTGGCATGGCAATCAATTACAATGGCGACATCTCCGTGGTTCTGGACTTCCAGCACCGCACGCCCGGCAACCTCCGCGCCTTTGTGCAGGCCACACTCCGCAGCATCCGCACCGGCAAGGCTTCCGATGTGCGCTTCAGCTCCACGGAAAAAATCGAGCCCGTGCCGATGATGACCAACAAGATGGAATACAGTTACAAGGACGGCGCGGATTACGTCTTCACCAATCCTGAAAATTACGAGACCGTCACGCTTGCCGCCGAACTCGTCGGCGAGGCCAAAGATTTTCTCGTGGAAAATGCGACCGTGACCGTCACGTTTGTCGAAGAAAAAGCCGTGAGCGTGGAAATTCCGGCCAGCGTCATCCTCACCGTCACCGACGCGCCGGAAGGCGTGCGCGGCGACTCTGCCAACAACGTGCAGAAAGCTATCACGCTCGAAACAGGTATCACCGTGCAGGCGCCGCTATTCATCAAGACTGGCGAGAAAATCAAAGTAGATACCCGCACCCGTAAATACATGGAACGGGCCTGAGTCGGGCCAGCATTTGGCGTTAACAACCAAAGCCCGCCGCGCGCGGGCTTTTTTATTTTTCCGGCGGAATTGCTTTGCTTCGCCAAACACTTCGGTTAACTCTGTGCCGACGCCAATGTCCAACCCACCCAAAGGCGAAAAAACGTTTCACGGCATCGCGGTTTCCGCCGGTGTCTGCCGGGGGAAAATCCTTGTTCTGCACCGCGCCCGGCACCTCATCTCGCGCCGCGAAATTTCCGATGACGCCGTTGCCAGCGAAGTCAAACGCTTCGAACATTCGCTCGTCCGCACCCGCACGCAGATCAAGGAAGTCCAGCGTCGCGTGACACAGAACATGAGCGCCGCCGAGGGCGACATCTTCGAGGCGCACTTAATGATGCTCGAGGACCGCGTGGTCATTGATGAAGTCATCCGCACCATCCGCGAGCAGAAGGTCAATGCCGACTTTGCCTTTCACACCGTCGCCGACCGCTACGTCGCGGCGATGGAGCAGGTCGAGGACGAATATCTCCGCGAACGCGCCGCCGACATGAAGGATTTGACCGGCCGCGTGCTCGACAATTTGCTCGAAGTAAAAGACGCGTTCGACCTGAAACATCTTTCCGAACCGTGCATCCTCGTCGCGCACGACTTGAGCCCATCCACCACCGCGCAGCTTGATAAAAAACTCGTGCTCGGTTTCGCCACTGACATCGGCGGCAAGACCTCGCACACCGCCATTATGGCGCGTTCGCTGGACATTCCCGCCGTCGTCGGCCTCAAGGCCATCAGCGAGGAACTCGAATCCGGCGATTACATTTTGCTCGACGGCTACAACGGCACGGTCGTCGTCAACCCCACGGACAAAACGCTTTTTCAATACGGCCAGCTCGAAAAAAACAAGGCGTCGCTTGACGAAAAACTCCGAGAAATCATCCGCCAGCCCGCCGTCACGCTCGACGGCAAGGCGATTCATCTCTCCGCGAACATCGAAGACCAGTTCGATGTCGAGGCCGTCCTCCAGCACGGCGCGGACGGCGTCGGACTTTTTCGCACGGAGTTTTTATTCATCAACCGCGAACAGTTGCCCGGCGAGGAAGACCAGTATCAAGTTTATCGCCAGGTCGCCGCCGCGCTCAAACCGCAGCAAGTCATCATCCGCACGCTGGATTTGGGCGGCGACAAGTTTGCCTCCAATCTGCAACTCGACAAGGAAGTGAATCCCTTCCTCGGCTGGCGCGCGATCCGTTTCTGCCTCGCGCAACCGGAAATGTTCCGCGCCCAGCTCCGCGCTATTTTGCGCGCCAGCGCCGAGGGCAACATCAAGATGATGTATCCGATGATCTCCGGACTCGACGAATGGAAC
Organism: uncultured Verrucomicrobia subdivision 3 bacterium; assembly: GCA_903827955.1. Taxonomy (GTDB): domain Bacteria; phylum Verrucomicrobiota; class Verrucomicrobiia; order Limisphaerales; family UBA11358; genus UBA11358. Next base: position 2,202 of record CAIKKJ010000115.1, on the reverse strand, counting down.
CGCGCCACCACGTTGCTCGAACAATGCAAAGCCGAGCTGCGCGCCGAAAACATTCCCTTCGACGAAAAAATGGACGTTGGTGCGATGATTGAAATTCCTTCCGCCGCGCTCATCGCCGATTCGCTCGCGAAGCGCGTGAAGTTTTTCAGCATCGGCTCGAACGATCTCATCCAATACACGCTCGCCGCCGACCGGACGAATGAGAAAGTTTCGCACCTCTACGAACCGACGCACCCGGCGATTTTGCGGCTCATCAAGATGACCGTCGAAGCCGCGCACAAGCATGGCATCTGGACCGGCGTCTGCGGCGAGATTGGCGGCGACCCCGTGCTCGTGCCGCTGCTCATCGGCCTCGGCGTGGATGAATTAAGCTGCGCGCCCGCCATCATTCCCGAAGTAAAATACATCATCCGCCGCATCAAGCTAGCCGAGGCCCAAGCACTCGCGGAATTTGCGCTCGGCTGCGATTCACCTTCGGAAATTTTTGCCCGCTGCCTCGAACTTGCCCGCTCCAACGCGCCCAGCCTGTTTGAGAATAAGGCGTGAATTCTAGAAAATAAGTTCAGCCCGCTCTAAAAATGACGATACAGAACGGATTGGCGTTAGCGCCGTCGTATATGAGCAACGTCATCTCCATTCCCGACATCGGGAAATATGTTTCCAGCCACCTGCAATCGGTGTTCGACACCATGCTCGCGCTCAACGTGAACTTGTTGCCGGAATCGGAAAACCGCGCGTTGACCGGCGACCGCGTGACCGGCACTGTCGGCATGGCGGGCGAAACTATCAACGGGCTCGTCTATGTCCACCTGCCCGCGCCGCTGGCCGCGAAAGCCGCCGCCGCGATGCTCGGTCTGGCACCCGAAGATTTGGGTGATGCCGAAGTGAACGACGTCATCGGCGAAGTCACAAACATGGTCGCCGGCGGTCTGAAATCCTGGCTGTGCGATGCCGGCGCGACATGCGCGCTGACCACACCGGCCATCATCCGGGGAAATTCCTTTTCTGTCACGGCCAAGCCCGGCGTGGAACACCTGCTCATCGCGTTTGAATGTGAAGGCCACGCGTGCCTCGCGGAAGTCCACGTCAAGTTCAACTGAACCGGCTTACTTCGCCGTCACGACGACGTAATTCTTTTTGCCTTTGCGGAGCAGGATGTGTTTGCCGAAAAGCAAATCACCGGCAACCACCGCGCGCTGAAAATTGGCTTCGCGCACGTTGTTGATGTTCACCCCGCCACCTTCGATGTCTTTGCGTGCCTGGCCTTTTGAGGGACACAATCCTGCGTGAACCAAAAGTTCCGCGAGCGAAAATCCCACACCGTCCAGTTTGGCGAGTTCAATTTCCTTTGTTGGCACCTCGCCGACAATTTCGTTGAAGGTGTTTTCGGTCACGTCTTTCAACTCGCCACCGAATAAAATTTCACTCGCACGCATCGCTTCCGTCGTGGCGTGTTCGCTGTGGATCAAATCTGTCGCGGCTTTTGCCAAGGCGCGGTGCGCCACGCGCCCGCCGGGATTTTCCGTGTGTGCCTTTTCCAAGGATTCGATTTCTGCCTGCGACAGGAACGTAAAATATTTCAAGTAGCGAATTACATCGCGGTCGTCGGTGTTAATCCAAAACTGGTAAAATTTGTAAACGCTCGTGCGTTTCGGATCGAGCCAGATGGCACCGCTGACGCTCTTGCCAAACTTGGAGCCGTCCGCATTCGTGATGAGTGGCAACGTGAGACCAAAAACGTGTTTGCCTAGTTTTTTGCGCGTCAGTTCGATGCCCGCCGTGATGTTGCCCCACTGGTCGCTGCCGCCGATTTGCAGTTCGCAACCGGTATCGCGGTTCAAAACCATGAAATCAAACGCCTGCAGCAGCATGTAGCTGAACTCGGTGTAGCTGATGCCCACGTCGCGGTCTTCCATGCGGGCGCGCACAGATTCCTTGGCGATCATCTGGTTGACGGAAAAATGTTTTCCGATGTCGCGCAGAAAATCGAGGAACGAAATAGTTTGCGTCCAGCTCGCATTGTCCACGAGCCGCGCGGGATTTTGCTTGGTTTCAAAATCAAGCAGCTTAGCGAGCTGCGTTTTTACACTAGCGATGTTGTGGTCGAGAATTTCTTTCGTGAGGAGCTGGCGTTCAGCGGTCTTGCCGCTCGGATCGCCGATGGAGCCGGTCGCGCCGCCTGCGACAGCGATGGGATGGTGG